>JAQSWO010000036.1 GCA_029266595.1 Gammaproteobacteria bacterium | reverse complement strand
AAGTAGTACCGTTTGATGAGAAGCATGAAGAAACGTCTGTAGAAGTTGTGTCGCCAACACTGGATATGAAAGTAACCCTAGAAAAAGTGCTAAAGGAGAAGGAAGTAGATCCAGATCTAGTCATGGATAGCCTCGTTCGCTTAATTGGTATCAACAAAGAAATACAGGCAATCATTGAGCAGCGTGCTGTTGAGAAGAATGCGCGTCGTTATGAGGAGCTTTTAGACCAGAAGCTAAGTTTAGACCCCATCTTAAATATTCTGAAAGCTGAATTGAAAGAGCTGGCCGCAGATTCTGATTATCGAGCGGACATAATGGAGTTCATAGCACAGAAGGACTTGCCAGAGGATCTGGTACAAGAGGTGCTTGACAAAATAACAGAATTGCTTGAAAAAGAAGCAGAAGATGCACTGGCTGAAGAAGAAACATACATGGTTGGTCCTTCGTCATCATCCTCTTCCTCAAAAGAAGGGATTAGCGAGTCGAAGAATGATAAAGAAGAAAGCTCAAATGTTGCAGCTGTGTTAGTAGCAAAAAGCCCGCTCCCCTCAGCAGAGCCTGACAAAGCGCCATCTTCTTTCTTTGGATCTCTCTTTAATAAAAAGGCTGAAGCAAATGCTGCAAAAGGCAATGTACAGCAGGACCAAGGAACAGAACTAACTATCGTGTCACCTGCTGCACGAGCAGTCCAAATGACTACTTGGGGATCGGACACCTAAATTTATGTGTATCCCTAGTTTTGGCTCCAAACTCTTCTTGAAGGGGCTGGGCCAAAACTAGTGTTTTTATAGAGTGGATGATCGTCTCAGACATTTCCCGTTGCCTGCACAGCCCTATGTTTCTTTCAATAAGCTGCATTTATTTTTTTCGTCACACTTAATTCTCTCCATAATTTGGCAAATCTGAGATTTCCTTTACCTCAATGTCAACACTGTATTTTTACGGTATTTTTTAATTAGAAAATACTGTCAAAATGCGTCGCATGAAAAATATCTGGAAAAAAAAGCGATCTCCTGCATTGTTAGGGATTACCATTTCAAATGGTTCAGTGAAAGCTATTGAGCTGACAAAAAAATCTGGGAAATTTTTGGTTACGTCTTGCGCAAAATCGTTTTACGAAAGTGAAAATGATTTCCATCACGCACTGCAGCATGTACTAGATGAAATTGATGGGCACGGTAAACAGGTAGCGATTGCATTACCGGATTCGCTAGTCATGCTACAAAAAATATCGCTTGATATGGCATTGAGTGAAGCAGAAATTTTCATGTGCGTGCAAGATGAGGCATCTAAATATTTTAATGTACCGGCAGGCGAATTATTTTTGGATGTTGCAATATTGGAGAACTCTCACAAGGATGTGTCCTCTTTATTATTAAACGCCTCTTCTGGCACATTGGCTAAAGATTATCAAAAACAAGAAGTTGTTTGGGCAGCAGCAAAAAAGGAGGAGGTAGCAGCAAGGATGCAACCTTTCATAACGTTGGGTTTGAAGATATCAATAGTGGATGTTGTTTCCCTTACTTTACAAAGAGTGTATAGCCTTGAACCAACAGCATTGAATAAAACAGTCGGCATTGCGCATTTTGATGGTCAGGCTTTACTGTTCATCATATTGAAAAATTTAGAGTCTATCTACATAACCGTACAACCTTATATATATCCTTTTGATGCTTGCAAAACATTAAAACAGGCATTGACATTATTTTATGCATCTTCTCAGAGAGATGTACCCTCTGTAGTTTTTGTGTCCAGTGATGGTTTTTGCTTAGATGATATACAAAAAGATATCCAGATACAGATTGCTAACGTGGAACTCTCTTCATTTAAAAATCTTCAGGAAATATGCACTGTCAAAAAATATAGTCCTTCTGAATTTTTACTTAACTTAGGCTTGGCGATGAGGACTAATGATTAATATTAATTTATTGCCTTGGCGAGAAATAGAACAGAAAAAGAAAATCAAACAATTTTTATTGCAATTATGTATCGCATTTTTAGTGAGCTTTTTGCTATGCCTGTTTTTTTACCTAAATCTAAAAAATGAAATATTTTTTTATCAAAAGAAAATTATTTCGCTAGAGAGAAAAATTTCTGTGGAAAATTCAAGTCCTAACAGTCATTTTATGAAAATAATTTCTTCAACTACAGGGGCCAAAAAAATTGATATTTTGGAAACAAAAATGGATGAAAATAATTTTCTATTAAACACCTTATTTTTCGTCGGAGAAAATATTCCTAGCGATATTTATTTAAACAGTGTTGATAAGAAAGAGGATGGAGTTCAACTTTCTGGTCGAGCGATGTCACAAGAAAGTGTAGTTCTGTTTGCCAAAAATTTAGAGAAAAATTTTTCGCATAAAAAAGTATCCTTAAGCGAATTCACTACGATAGAGGAAGGAAAATTTAATATTGCTTTTATGATTAGCCTGGGCGCTAACAGATGAAAGAAAAGTTTTATGAAATTTTAAAAAAATGCGTGGTGCTAAAACCACATCTCAGAATAGCAGTGATTTTTTTATTTGTAATGGTGATTTTTATTTTCTTTAAATTCTTCATTTATTCAGTTCTCGACGAAGATAAAAATAAACACATAAATTTATTAAACAATATTTCTTCAAAAATTTCCCAAAAAATCTTAAACCAATCAACATATGGAAAAAAAAGAGCGATCTATTCTTCATTAGAAAATATGAACGCACAAAAAATGACGGATTTGTTTAAATTAATGGATGAGGCTGCCCAAAAAAACGGTATTCATTTGGATGCCATTAAGCCCAGCAAAAGTGAGCAACAGGATGGCATGCATGTTTCACATTACGATCTACATGCTTCTGGTGAATACTTAGGGTTGATGAATTTTCTAAAAGCATTATCAGAAGCACCTTGGGTAATTGTATTTTCTAGCGTTATATTATCGTCCATGGAGCCAGCAATGGGTGCAAATAACGACTTGCTTCAACTGTCTTTAGATATGCATATTTATAGAGAAAAGGAGTGATGGCTTTGCATACAAAGACAATGACTGTATGGCTGCTTATGACTTTGGTGTTTTTCTCACAAAACTTATTGGCTGGGCAAGAAAGCACAATACAAAATCCTTTCAATAAAAACCGATCTGCGCATGCCTCGTTATATCCATCTCTCTCACATAACGATGAAAAAAAAGGGGAAAAACGCTTATCGTTGCAATTTGAAAATATTCCAGCAAGAGACCTGCTCGCATTATTAGCAGAATTTAAAGGTGTTAACTTAATTGTGAGTGATGCGGTCACTGGTAATTTAAACGTGCATTTAAAAGATGTGACATGGGACCAGGCACTGGACACGGTGTTGATGATGAAGAATTTGGAGGTAAGAAGGAAAGACTCCATCCTTTTTGTTGCTTTAGCCGGTGAAATCCAAGATCAAAAGCAGCAAGAGGTGAATGCAGAAGGACCTGTGTCTGAAGCTTTTTACGTGCATTATGCTGACGTAACGAATTTGGCAGAATTGATTAAATCTAATGATGAATTTCTATCAGAAAAGGGGAGGGTCGTGCCTGATGCACGTTCTAATATGTTGTGGCTGAGAGACACTCCAGAAAAACTTAAAGGGCTGAAAGCATTTTTGCATCAGGCAGATCAACCTGCAACGCAGATACGGATAAATGCGCATATTGTGAATGTGGATCAAAATTCCGTAAAAGATCTGGGGATAAAATTTTCCACAGTCGGCCAGCCAGTTTCTATCGATGGAAGTCAGTTGCATATGGATATGCCTCTTAGCATGAAAGACACAGGCCGTTTTTCAATCGCTATTGCAAAGTTGGGAAATGACACTTTGTTAAATTTGGAGTTATCTGCGCTAGAGAAAGAAGGGCGGGCACAGATGATTTCTAATCCAGAAATTATCACGGCAAATCGTCAACCGGCCTCTATTGAATCAGGTCAGGAAATTCCCTATCAGGAAAGTACGTCTAGCGGCGCGACAAATATTGCATTCAAAAAAGCGGTACTAAGCTTAAAAGTCACGCCTGTTGTCGCTCCCAATAATAAGATATTGCTTAATTTAACTGTGAACCAGGATAAAGTAAGTCCGTTGGTTGTGAATGGTATGCCTGCTGTGAGTACACAAGAAATTCAAACCCAGGTGTTAGTGACTGATGGTGAGACGGTAGTATTAGGAGGAATATATGAAGAAACCCTAAGCACTAACCATGAACGCGTACCATTTTTGGCTTCAGTCCCCATTGTGGGAGCGTTATTTAAAAGTAAGGCTTCAAGTCGAGAGCGTCGAGAATTGCTAATTTTTGTGCGGCCGGAAAAGGTATTATAATTTTTTAAGAAACAAGAAAAGGTCAACTTGTTGTATTAGCGCTTGAACAGCCTTATATCTCAGCTTGTATTAGTGGCTCCGGCTCCGGTAACAGCTGCGCTGCAATTGCCCTTTCTACTTCAGGTCTCCTTCCAAAAAACATATGTCGTCCTGCATAAACCACAGCTGCAGTAGCAGTAGCTCCTGCTATTGGCAAAAGAGAAGAAAGTGGCACTATACCAGCTGTGGCTATGGTAGTAAGTGCAACACCAGCCCAGCTGCCAACAACTTCTACCGACTGTTCAGAAAAGTAAATTCCGCGTATGAAGTTTAATAATATAGGTACTAAGCCACCTACAAAGCCACCCATAAGGCCAGTTGCGCCTGAAATAAAAATCAGGCCACCACCTCCAAGCACGACTGGATTGAGATCGAGGGTTTCGACTTTAACAGCCATACCAGTTGCACCGATTAGAGCGGCAGTACTCCCCATCACAAGACCCGCAGTTAAACCGGCCCATGTGCTTGTTATTGTCATTGCAAGAGGGCCTCCCCTCGCAGCTCCATCATCTATTTGTTGCCACTCTAAGTCTTGATTATTGTTATTCTGTTCCATAAAAATTTTCTAATTTAACGCCAACTCAAATCGGAGATTGATTGTATTAGCGCTTAGGCATCTTAGCACCACCTTGAAGCGTACTGATATAAGCCGAAACGCCTTCTTCGACAGACTTAAATTTTTCGGCATAACCTGCAGCGCGGAGCATGCTGATATCCGCCTCAGTAAAGCTTTGGTAGTGGTCAATCAGATGTTCAGGGAAGGGGATATAGCGTATTTCGCCGACGCCATAATATGCGATAACAGCATTGGCTACGTCATTAAATGTTTGGCTCTTGCCTGTGCCTACGTTGTAAATGCCAGATTTTTCTGGGTGATCAAAAAACCAAAGGTTCACGCTAACAATATCATCAACGTATACAAAGTCTCGCCGTTGTTCTCCATTTTTATATCCGTCATTCCCTTCAAATAATTTCACAAAACCATTTTGTTTGAGTTGGTTGTTTAGATGAAAAGCAACACTGGCCATGGAATCTTTATGTTGTTCTCTTGGCCCGTAGACATTGAAGTATCTAAAGCCAGCTATTTGACTGCTTGCCTGGGGCAAAAAACGCCTAACATATTGATCGAACAGAAGTTTAGAATATCCATAAACATTTAAAGGTGACTCAAATTCAGGAGATTCTTTAAAAACACGGTTTGCGCCATAAGTAGCGGCGCTTGAAGCATAAAGGAAGGGGATTTTTCGATCAAGGCAGTAGTGCAATAGGGTTTTTGAGTATTCGTAGTTGTTTTCCATCATGAATTGACCGTCCCACTCGGTAGTGGTTGAACAGGCGCCTTCATGAAAAATAGCGTTAACAGGCACACCAAACTTTTTTTCTTCTTTGATATGTTGAAGGAACCGAGCTTTATCCCAGTAATCGGCAATTTCACAATCAACGAGGTTTTGAAATTTCCGCCCGTCAGTTAAATCGTCAACAACGAAAATATCTTTGATACCTCGTGCATTTAGTCCCTTGATGATGTTACTGCCAATAAAGCCTGCGCCGCCGGTTACTATTATCATAATTAAACTCCTGTCATTCATTTAAAGTGCAGGTCGCCTCTTTATTCTAGTAGGTGGCCTGAATTATGCGTTAAGAATGGTTGTTTACATCATGGCACAATGATTTGTCGCGAAATTATCTGGTTGTGGCTCTATGGGTGCATTCACCCAAGCTTTATCTGAGGATTCGTGCCACTTGGTAGGGAGCGGCCTATTATTACCTCCCACGTTTTGAAGCTGATTGTTCTTATCTGACACGCTGTTGGACATTATCAGATTAGTGGCAATCATTTTAATCTCTGCTGTGTAGAAGGGAAATCCGCAGTTATCTTCCCATCAAAGAAATTATGTTGCTGTATTGTTGTGAGAAGTTGGATCATAAAAGAAACCCATAGCTATTATCAACAGTAGTTTTAAGAGAATCCAAAAATATGCAATAAATATGATATATCGCTTTTTGCATTCTCACTTACACCTGAGCACTCCGATTTTTCAGGAGATATTGCCGTATAATTTCAGTCGCCTAGCCCGATCAACAGCTCTCATAGTTATGAAAAAGAAATTTTAATATTGGTCATACAGCAGGGATGATTTTTCCACGTTCCACGTGGAACATACAGGTGTTGGGGAAATCCCCCATGCTTTCTAATGTTTCTTTGTCTATCGCGGTAATAAATACTTGAGCGTCTATTTGGTGTAGCGCTTCTATTACTTTCCTTCGGTTTTCCACATCTAGTTCTGCTGATAAATCGTCGAGTAAAAAGACACATTTCTTTCCCGATTGTTTTTTTAGCAGTATGCCTTGTGCAAGGTGTAGGGCATACACGAGTAGTTTTTGTTGACCTTGAGATAGAACATCTTGTGCAGGAATAGTGTTGTTGATGCGAATAAGCAAGTCTGTTTTGTGGGGGCCGTGTTGTGTATAGCCAAGCTGGAAATCCCGAGAGAGTGTTCGTTGTAGGGTGGTGATCAATCCGTCTTCTTCATCCCAACCTGCTTTGTATTTGAAGGATAAATTGAATGTGTCTTTGAAGAAGATAGAAAGCATGTTTAGCAAAATAGGTTCTAATGCAGCCAAATAGTTTTTTCTAAAGGTGTTTAGACGCCCTGCGGCATGGTTTAGCTCAACATTCCATATTTCTACCATGGTTTTAGACGCATTGGATTTAAGAGCTGCATTTCTCTGCTTGAGGGCTCGTTGTGCCTGTTGCCAGCTAAGAATAAATGAGGGTTCCACGTGGAACACGCCCCAATCGATAAATCCTCGTCGCGCCTTAGAGTAAGCTGTAAGCAGATGGCGGCTTTCTGGATTTAGTAGTTGTACAGGGAGTATCTTAGTTGCTTCCAGCATGGAGCTTTTGTTTTCTTGATTAATGCGTAGTAAGTTTTTTCCACCGCTATGTCGCTCAATGCCTAGGGAAATAAGCTCATCATCTTTGCGAATTTTAGCAAAGATGGAAAGATGGGTATTGTTGTGCTGGATGGCTCGGACATTGTGTCGTGTGCGAAAAGATCGTCCTAACATCAAATAGTAGATGGCTTCAAAAAAACTGGTTTTTCCGCTACCGTTTGGACCGTATAGCAAATTAAATTTATCGGAGGGAGAAACCTTCACGGATGAGAGATTACGGAGGTTATTGATGTGTAGGGATATTAGACTCATATAGTGGTTTGATAATTTTCCAACCCAATGGATAGGTGTTGAGGTAACACAAGGGGTTATGTTTGCAATGGCATAATCAGAAAAATGCTTTCCCCGCCATCTTTTTGCTCTTCGACCATGATGCGATATTTAGGGGCGAAAAAGCTAATATTCATCAAGCCATTGGAAATAGTATTGAGGACGTCTAGTAAGTAGCTAAGGTTAAAGACTACTTCAAATGGCTCACCAGTGTATTCTGTATAAAGACTTTCTTCTGCCGCTTCTTCATTGGTATTGTCTGCAAAAATTTCTAGTAGGTTTGCGCTAAGTTTTAATTTAACAATGCGGAATTTTTCATTTGATAAGACAGCAACACGTAGTAAGGCATCTTTCAATGTGTCTTTATCAATGGAAATGGTTTTTCCAGCCTCTTTAGGGAGAAGATGCTCGTAGTGTGGGAATTTTCCGCCTATCAGCTTGGAGGTGAGTTTAAAATGGTCAGTGGTAAATTGAACATGATTTTCTCCCATCATAACGTTAATCGTTTCACTTGTGTCAGTTTTGAGTAACCGCGCAAGTTCTAGCACGCTTTTTCTTGGCAAAATGGCTTGGACTGATGTAGGCGTTTGCTCGGGCATATTGAAAGTCGTTGTATTCATCGCAAATCTATGACCGTCGGTTGCGACAGTACGTAATGTATCTTTTTTGATATCGAGTAGCATGCCATTGAGTTGGTAACGAATGTCTTGTTGTGCAATAGCAAATTGGGTGCGCTGGAAAAGCGCGCTCAGTTTTTTTTGTTCCACAGTGGTATGTGTGGTGGAATAGGTATGAGGTTGTTGGTCTTCAAAATCTGGGAAGCCGTGCGCCGGCAGTATAGCTAAGGTAAAACGACTTCGATCGGAGGTGAGGAGCAAGCGTGTTTCGCTGATTGTTAGGTTGATGGTAGCTTGTTCGGGAAGCGCCTTGCATATATCTAGAAGTTTGTGAGCAGGAACCGTAAATTGAATGGCTTGGGGTAGGGGCGAATCTAATTGCGTTGAGCTGATTAATTCAATTTCTAAGTCGGTTGCCGTCATGGAAAAGGTTTGCCCATCTATCTGTATGAGGACATTCCCTAAAATAGGTAGGGTTTGTTTTCTTTCTACGACACTGATAACCATCTGTAATGGCCCCAGTAGGGTTTCGCGTGGAAGGGTTAGTTGCATGATCTTTCCTCTAATTTTGTGCGGCATAACGAGTTGAGGTTGCTCTAAGTAGCAGCCAAAATGGCGGTGTGTCTCATTCAAGTCGATAAAATACGTAAGAGGCTCATATAATCTGCCTTAAGTGCGACATCTGATTCGCACAGCTCTTTGATTTTACGGCAGGCATGTAGAACAGTAGTGTGATCTCTACCGCCAAACGCTTCTCCAATTTCAGGCAAGCTGTGGTTGCTTAATTCTTTGGCCAAAGCCATTGCCATTTGCCTAGCCCTTGCTAAAAAACGATTCCTCTTTTTAGAGAGTAATTCTATCATTTTGATCTTGTAATAATCTGCAACTGTTTTTTGTATGTTTTCGATGGAAATTTGTCTTGCTTGTACAGCAAGTAAATCTCTCAGTGATTCCCGAACAAACGGTAGTGTGATGGGTTGCCCCGTAAAATGTGCATTGGCGATTACTCTTTTTAAGGCGCCTTCTAGTTCTCTGACGTTGGATTGAATCCGTTTTGCAATGAAGAAGGCGACTTCGTCGGGAAGAACTACATTGGATTGTTTCGCTTTTGTGATCAAGATAGCCACGCGTGTTTCTAGTTCAGGAGGCTCTATGGCAACAGTCAGGCCCCACCCGAAACGAGATTTGAGTCGCTCTTCTAATCCAATAATTTCTTTGGGATAGCGATCACAGGTTAGAATAATTTGTTGTTCGGCGTCTAGCAGAGAGTTAAAAGTATGGAAAAATTCTTCTTGCGAACGTTCTTTATTTGCAAAGAATTGAATGTCGTCGATGAGTAACGCGTCTACTGAGCGATAAAATCGTTTAAAGTCTTCCATAGCATAGCGTTGTAATGCTCTTACCATATCGGCAACAAAGCGTTCAGCATGCAGATAAAGTACCTTTGCTTTAGGATTTTTTTGAAGAATAAAGCTACCAACAGCTTGCATGAGGTGAGTTTTGCCAAGCCCAACACCACCATAGATAAAAAGAGGGTTATAGGTTTTTCCGGGATTTTCTGCCACTTGAACTGCAGCTGCACGAGCAAGCTGATTGGATTTGCCTTCAACAAAATTATCGAAAGTGAATTGTTTGCTATTACTTTTTATAGGCTTTTTTTTATTCTCTGGAAGAATAGGGTCGTTCAATGTATTGGTTTGAGTATCAGTAATACTGAGGTAGATGGTCGGAGGTGTCGTGCTATGGTTTTTAAGGCAGTCGTTTATCTGAGTAAGAAATTTATCTTTTACTGTCGACAGCACGTAATCATTGGGCGCGTATAGTGTCAGTGTGTTTTCCATATCATTTGCCCCTCCTAGCTGTAAGGGACGTATCCAAATATTAAACTCTTCTGGCGCAATATCGCTTTCAAGATGATCTAAGCACTTTTTCCAAAGCGATAATATGGCTTCCACTGGATGGTCCTCGTGTGGGTGTTGGTTCTAATGCTAGTTCAGGTTAAACAAGAAAGGAAAATGAGCAGCAACAAGGGGGCGAGATTGTAGCGTGACAAAAAATGATTATCCAGTTGAATACGGCTGATTCAGCCACTTCCCCCTGAGAACAAGGGGAAGTGCGCACCGGTATCATTAGCGGATTTTCAGCCTATGCAATAATAGACCACCTCCCTGGCAAGTTTGGCAAAAGATGGCCGTTTCTATCTAGGGGCTGAATATTACCAATCTATGCTTGATCACACTTGTCATCACCCACATACTGCCAAAATGCAATAACCGCGCCAGTTGGATCTTCGATCATAGCAAGACGACCGAAGTTGCCTACCAGTTGGGCAGGAACTTTTATGGTGGCGCCTAGGGACTGCGCCTTTTCAACCATGGCATCTAGATCGTCTACTAAGACGTAGGACATCCAGTGGGGTGGAATATGCTCCTTTTGAGCATCGGGAGTCTGCATCATTCCTGCAATTTCTTTGTCCCCATTTTTAAACATGGTGTATGACACTTCTCCTACTTGATGCGTATGACATTCCCAGCCGAATAACTCTGCATAAAACTTCCCAGCTGCCTGAGTATCTCCTGTCATGAGTTCGTTCCAACAGAAATCTCCTTGTTTTGGCATATCTTTACTCATATTGTTTCTCCTGTCTGGTTTAATTGCGTAGATCATTGCGCTGTGCATGATATACCCATTTCATATTGAAGATGAAGTTTGCGTACTCGTTTTTCCTTATACCCTAGTTATGCTCAGAGAGTACTCTACAGACGTAAGCAGGATTCATATTGGCATCTGACCAATAGATACACGCTCATGGCCACTCATATCAATGCGCGTTCCAATAGTCTGATAGCCTTGCCTCATCATCATTTCCCTTACCGCTGCCCCCTGATTATATCCATGTTCCAACAACAACCATCCCCCGGGTTTTAAGCAAGATACCGCTTGAGAAATAATACAGTGTAGATCCTGCAAGCCATTCTTACCTGAGACCAATGCATCCAACGGCTCAAAACGCACATCGCCTTCGATAAGATGCGGGTCATCCTGAGCTAGGTAGGGTGGATTGCTGAGAATGGCATCATATTGTGCACCGGCCAAAGCCTCACACCACCTACCTTGAACAAAATGTATTTGATGGCAGTGATGATGCTCAGCATTTCTTCGGGCTACTTCCAATGCCTCTGTAGAAATATCTGTCGCGGTGATTTGCCAATGCGGACGTTCATGTGCAATAGCTAAAGCAATGGCGCCTGTGCCCGTTCCCAAATCGGCAACATATTGCTTATGTTCTTTTCGCAATAATGCCAACACTTCCTCAACCAATTGTTCTGTTTCAGGCCGGGGGATTAGTACGCTCGAAGTTACATAGAACGACAGAGACCAGAACTCTCTCTCTCCTAGCAAATAAGCGATGGGCTCGCCTGTGATACGACGCTCAATCAACGCTTCAAACCGTTCTAATTCACTAGAGCTGAGTTGACGTTCTGGGTAAGCCAACAAATAGCTACGATCTTTTTTTAAGACATGTGCAAGCAGTAATTCCGCTTCAAGTCGAGGAGAATCCACCTCTTTTAAGCGTTGAAGTCCCTGTTTGATCTGCATAGAAAGAGTCATCATGGTCTATCGCAATAGTTCAAGGCTCTTTCTTCCCTCTACGCCAACATCGTAACCGCCGAGGAAATCTCCTGATCAACCAAAGTATAGGCGCGTAACCTGCAAAACTGAGGGAGACTAGAAACAAAACAAGGGGAGGATCGGCAGAAACTAATACAAATACCAGCACGATAACCAGCAATGCAACATAGGGAATTTTGTTTTTAAAATCAAAGCTTTTAAAACTATAATAGGGGATATTTGACACCATAAACCCACCTACCAAAACCATAATCACCGCAGTGACTATTTTCGTGCCAAAAGTGCTTAAGTCATACTGGTGAAGGCTCCATATCAAACTCACCGCCACCCACGCAGCAGCGGGAGAAGGTAAGCCTTTGAAGTAACGTTTATCCGCTACGCTAGTTTCTACATTGAACCGCGCCAAACGCAATGCAACTGCGGTGGTATATATAAAAGCGACCAACCATCCCGCTTTTCCAAGGTCAGACAATCCCCAAGTATAGGCAATGACTGCAGGCGCCACACCGAAAGAGACCATATCAGAAAGGCTGTCTAGTTCTGCACCAAATGCGGTTTGTGTATGCGTAAGGCGAGCAACACGGCCATCTAATGCGTCCATAATCATAGCAATAAAGACGGCGATGCAGGCATGCTCGAAATTACCTTTTATTGCCGCAATCACGGCATAAAATCCAAAAAACAAAGCAGAAACAGTAAAAAGGTTGGGAAGCAAATAAATGCCTCTACTTCTGGGCGGGCGGGGATATTCCATATTCATATAAGCTAACCTTTATTGATGAAGTTTGTATCAGTTCAAAGAAAGCAAAGCGCAGTGCCTTAAAGTGAAATGGGTCTATACTGAGTTTTGCAAGGAGTCTTATTGTAAGACAGTTATCTGATGATACAGCAAATCTTTTGCGGAGAACAAAAATGAGAAGATATAGGACATTTTCCGCTCCCCGAAGAGCCTATCTTAGTGAAAAGTTTAAGCGTTTTAAGTCAAAAATAAAGAAGCGCGGTGCCGCTTCTGTGCGCAAACAAAAACAAGTGCAGGAAAGATTTGATTATTTGCATAGTCCAACGTTCCGGCTAAACGAGGCAGATTTTCTGGTTGAAAGAGAGAATTTTTTCACCGGCTTGTTCCGTGCGCTACGTATGTTTTATGAATATATGCGTGGTTTTTACATGTTCAAAGCAACCAAAAACTGCGTCACTATATTTGGGTCGGCGCGTTTTTCTGAAACACATCCATACTATCAATTGGCACGTGAGGTAGGGAGTCTATTAGCACAAACAAAGTTTACTGTTATGACGGGTGGGGGCCCAGGTATTATGGAAGCAGCCAATCGTGGCGCTAACGAATCTGGTGGTCTATCTTTGTCATGCAATATTCTATTGCCGGAAATTGGGGTAGAAGCGCCTAATCGTTATACCCATAAAAAAATACAGATGCATTATTTCTTTATTCGAAAGGTATTTCTGACCAAATATTCTGTTGCTTTTAT
>JAQSWO010000035.1 GCA_029266595.1 Gammaproteobacteria bacterium | reverse complement strand
ATCCAGCATGTTGAAGTGGGACGAGTATATATCCATGCCATTATGTGCTCTAAAGCATCCTACCCGTCCTTGTTTTATCATTAGCTCTTTCTAAAGATGTGCAAGCTAATTTGCTGAATTTAAGCATGTTTTCTATAGATTCCTTCGCTGTTAGATTTTTCTCGAATTGCTCCATCGCAGGCTCTTCGCAAGGACAGTTTATTTGTTACCTCCCTATAATCTTTCTTTCGCTTGAAATCTCGTAGAATGTCCCCAAGTTGACGGAGTGCAAGCCCTAACTCCTGCCATTAACACATTGTTAGGTGGTCTTCACACAAATGAAAAAAACGCGCCCTAGGGTGATTTATTGTTGTATAGCACAATATAGGTAGCACTATGTCTGATGAAACAGAAAAAAATCCCAGTTGTTCCTTTTGCGGTAAAACCAAGAAAGAAGTAAAGAAGCTGATTTCCGGTCCGGGCGTCTTTGTATGTAACGAGTGCGTTCAGCTATGCAACGACATTATTAAGGAAGAAGAAGATTCAAGAACAGCCACAGATCAGGCGCCCACGCTTCCTCGGCCCATCGAAATTAAAAACTTTCTTGATGAATATGTCATCGCACAAGACACTGCAAAGAAATCGCTCTCTGTCGCCGTGTATAATCACTACAAGCGTTTGTACAGTAAATTTGAGAATAACGATGTTGAACTAGGAAAAAGTAATATCTTACTCATAGGCCCTACGGGTAGTGGTAAGACACTATTAGCTGAAACCCTAGCCAGAATGTTAAATGTCCCCTTCGCCATTGCAGATGCCACCACTTTGACCGAAGCAGGCTATGTTGGTGAAGACGTTGAGAACATCTTACACAAGCTACTGCAGAGTTGTGATTATAAGGTAGAAAAGGCACAAGCAGGCATCGTTTACATTGACGAGATTGATAAAATCGCACGCAAATCTGAAAATGCATCCATTACACGTGACGTGTCTGGCGAAGGCGTTCAGCAAGCACTGCTAAAATTAATCGAAGGGACCGTGGCTTCTATTCCTCCTCAAGGTGGACGTAAACATCCTCAGCAAGAATTCCTTCAAGTAGACACTTCCAATATTTTATTTATTTGTGGCGGTGCATTTGCAGATTTAGACAAAATTATTCGTGAGCGGACAGAAAAAAGTGGTATTGGCTTCAGTGCAGAAGTAAGAGATAAGAATAAACAAGCGAATAGTGAACTGCTTAAAGAAGTAGAGCCAGATGATTTGGTTAAATTTGGGCTGATTCCCGAATTTATTGGCCGTCTTCCTGTGATCTCGACATTAGAAGATCTAGAAGAAAGTCATTTGGTTAAAATTCTGACAGAGCCCAAAAATGCTTTAGTAAAACAGTATATGCAACTTTTCCATATGGAAAATGTGGAATTAGAATTTACATCTAAAGCGCTTCGGGCGGTTGCTAAAAAAGCGATCTCGAGAAAATCTGGTGCAAGAGGATTGCGTTCTATCATGGAAGACGTATTGTTAGACATCATGTACGAATTGCCCTCTATTGAGCATGCGGAGAAAGTTGTCATTAATGAAAAAGTCATTGAAGGAAAAAACAAGGCCAAAATTATTTATCGCGATGAAAAAGGTATCCAATCTGCTGAAGCTGCTTAATGGATGCTGGTGCCCCGCCCCAAGACCTGCCTTGCGAGTGACGTTCGCTATATCGCTCGCCTTTGAAGGCACTTTATAGGACACATGAGACCATGACACAAAACGAAACCATATTACCCATACTGCCTCTGCGTGATGTTGTAATTTATCCGCATATGGTCATTCCTCTTTTCGTGGGTAGAGATAAATCTATCAAAGCCTTAAGAGCCTCAATGGATGGTGCCAAGCACGTATTTCTAGTTGCACAAAAAGATGCTTCTCTAGAAAAGCCTGGACCTACAGATTTTTATGCTATTGGTACTATCGCCACTATCTTGCAGCTACTAGAACTACCAGACGGCACGATTAAAGTATTAGTTGAAGGAAATGCTCGTGGAGAACTAAATGAACTCATACTGAATGATGATTTCTTTGCAGCAAGCGTGAAGCCTCTGACGGATGACAATACCTTTAAAGCCCGTGATGGAGAGGCACTTGCGCGTGCTCTCATTGCGCAATTCAGCCAATATGTGAAGTTAAATAAAAAAATACCTGCTGAAATTTTAAACACACTTTCTGGTATTGAAGATTATGGGCGTTTGGCTGACACCATTGCTGCGCATATGCCGTTGAGTTTGGAAAGCAAACAAGAAATTTTAGGAGAGATCCGCACAGCCGAGCGTATACGTCTCTTGCTTGGCATACTAGATGGTGAAATCGAACTGCTTCAGATGGAAAAAAAGATACAAACACGTGTTAAGGGTCAGATGGAAAAGAGCCAGCGTGAGTACTATCTCAATGAGAAAATGAAAGCTATCCAAAAAGAGCTAGGTGACCTTGATAATGGTGCGGGTGGATCTGAACAGGATAAGCTATTAGCCAAAATTGAGAAAGCAGGTATGCCAGCCGAAGTTAAAGAAAAAGCTATGGCAGAATTGAACAAGCTAAAGATGATGCCATCTATGTCCGCAGAGGCAACCGTATCTCGTAATTATCTAGACTATCTGCTCGCTGTACCCTGGAAGGAAAAAAGTAAAGTCAGCACTAACCTAGTCAAAGCCCAAGAAATTCTGGATAAAGATCACTATGGTCTAGAAAAAGTAAAAGAGAGAATCATCGAATTTTTGGCGGTACAAACGCGTGTTAAAAAAATCAAAGGCCCTATCCTTTGTTTAGTTGGTCCGCCGGGTGTGGGTAAAACGTCGCTGGGTCAATCCATAGCAAATGCCACAGGGCGTAAATTTGTGAGAATGTCCTTGGGCGGTGTTCGTGATGAAGCTGAAATTAGAGGCCATAGGCGCACCTATATTGGCTCCATGCCTGGACGTATCATACAAAAGCTTACAAAAGTAAAAGTAAAAAACCCTCTCTTTATGCTAGACGAAGTAGATAAAATGGCTATGGACTTTAGAGGCGATCCCTCATCTGCCTTGTTGGAAGTTCTTGATCCTGAACAGAATTTTTCATTTGCTGATCACTATCTTGAAGTGGATTACGACCTTTCTGACGTCATGTTTATTGCAACGGCAAACTCTTTAAATATTCCCGGCCCGCTTCTGGATCGTATGGAAGTTATTCGTATCCCTGGTTATACAGAAGATGAAAAGCTAAATATTGCACTGCGTTATCTGATCCCCAAGCAGATACAAGAAAGTGGATTAAAAGAGGAGGAGATTAGCATACAGCCAGCCGTTATTCGTGAGATTGTTCGATACTACACGCGAGAGGCAGGTGTTCGTAATTTAGAGCGTGAAATTTCTAAAATCTGCAGAAAAGTTGTCAAAGCAGTTTTGCTCAAACCTGCTAAAAAACATGTGGTTATCACCCCATCTAATCTTGAAAAATACTTAGGTGTTAGGAAATTCCGGTATGGAATAGCTGAAGAAAACGACCAAATAGGGCAGGTAACAGGCCTTGCTTGGACAGAAGTGGGTGGAGAATTACTAAAGATTGAAGCTTCTATTATTCCAGGTAAGGGAAAATCCAGCTATACGGGTAGATTGGGTGATGTTATGCAAGAATCCATTCAAGCAGCGGTGACTGTGGTAAGGAGCCGTTGTAAGACATTGGGCATCCCAGTCGATTTCTACCAGACTAAAGATATTCACATCCACGTGCCAGAAGGCGCAACCCCCAAAGACGGACCCAGCGCGGGTATAGGTATGTGTACCGCATTGGTATCGGCATTGACGGGCATTCCTGTGAAATCGGGTGTTGCTATGACAGGCGAGATTACCTTGCGTGGTGAAGTATTGCCTATCGGGGGGTTGAAAGAGAAACTTTTGGCTGCATTACGAGGGGGTATTAAAACCGTCATTATCCCAGAGGAAAATAAAAAAGATCTCAAGGAAATGCCCAAAAATATTACGGAGCATCTTCATATTCATCATGTACGGTGGATAGACCAAGTGCTTTCCATTGCGCTTCAAAGAGAGCCGCAACCTTTGGTGGAAGAAGATGAAATTAAGGAGTCAGATTCTCCTCCGGTGATCTCAAACGCAAAGCGTAAAAGAAAGCAATCAGGCGAGGATGGTAAGCAAGTGGCGCATTGAGCCATCATAAAGATGTAGCATAAAGAGATCCTATTGTTGTGAGCACCCAAGAAAAAATAAATCTGATAGGTTTAAACCGCGTTGCTATGCGAGAATTTTTGGCTTCCATAGACGAAAAGCCTTTTCGTGCCGACCAAATATTAAAATGGATACACCATCAAGGCATGACGGACTTCTCAACCATGACCAACATCAGTAAGGTGCTGCGTCAAAAATTGGAAGAGCGGACTTGTATCGAAGCCCCTAGTATTGCTTGGGAAAAAGCATCAAAAGATGGCACTTATAAATGGCTGCTGAGTTTTGCTGATGGTAACTCGGTTGAAATGGTATTTATTCCAGAGACCAGTAGAGGCACTCTATGTGTGTCGTCTCAAGTAGGGTGCGCCTTAGATTGCAAATTCTGCTCCACAGGCAAACAAGGATTTAGTCGCAATCTTAGTACAGCAGAAATTATTGGCCAAGTATGGCTGGCGGTAAGGAGGCTATCAGAACTAGGCGTTACTCAAAAAATCACCAATATCGTCATGATGGGTATGGGTGAACCCTTGCTGAACTTCGATAATGTTGTCCCTGCGATGGACTTAATGATGGAAGATTTAGCCTATGGGTTATCCAAACATAGGGTGACACTGAGCACCTCTGGTGTGATTCCTGCCATGGAAAAACTTAAAGAAGTAAGCCAAGCAGCATTAGCGGTTTCTTTACATGCGCCTAATGATGAAATCCGAAGCAAAATAGTCCCTATCAACAAAAAATACCCCATCAAACAATTAATAGCCGTTTGCCGCGATTATTTTAAAGGTCAAAAGCAGCGAGTGGTGATGTTTGAATACGTGATGTTAAAAGGTGTGAATGATCAGCCTGAGCATGCACGTGAGTTAGCGAAATTATTGTCTAATGTGCCTTGTAAACTTAATTTAATTCCTTTTAATCCTTTTCCTCTATCTGAGTATGAGTGTTCCTCACCAGAAGCCATTACCACCTTTCAATCCATTATTCAGAAAAAAAAGATACACGTGACTATCCGTAAAACACGTGGAGATGATATAGACGCTGCTTGTGGTCAATTGATCGGGCAGTTTGAAGATCGTACACGTAGAAATGAAAAGTGGCTAAAGAAAAGAGGTATGCCAGGTTTGGCATCTATTCCCGTCGTGGTTGCCTAGTTATTTCGTAAAAATCACTTCGCCAGTCATTAACCCCACGTACTGCTATTTTGTGTTGCGATCTATCCACTGTACTCCGTTTTTCCTGGTTATAGCGAGTGGTTAGTAGATATGGCTATTTTCAGGTGAATGTGTTGCTTAGCTGGTGTTATACTCGCGCCCGTTTAGCAATCTTTGCCGGAAACAGCGGCTTCTTGGTCCCCATTCCCAAAAAAGCGCAAGGAGTAACTTATGATGTTAGAACAGGAAGGCAATCAGCCTAATGTAGAAAATCAGGATAAGCAGTCCCCAGGCCACATTTTGCAAGAAGCACGAAAAGCAAAAAATATCACCCTTATAGATGCTGCTAATGAACTCAGACTGAGTACAACACGTTTGTCTAATCTGGAAGAGAACAAATTTTCTGAGATGGGTGCTGTCACTTTTGCCAAGGGCTATTTACGTTCTTATGCTCGTTTTTTAGGCATTTCTGAGGAAGAGGTGCTGGGTGCGTTTGATGCCATGAATTTAGGGTCAGACATCCCTACACATAAGCCCAGTTTGATTAACGAGCGAATGACAGAGAGTAACGTAGCTGGTGGCTCCAAGATGCCTCGTCGCATCGTGTATCTCATGCTTCTATTGGTTGCTGTCGCTGCTGTGTTTTGGTGGCATAACCGCGAGCATATTTCAGAGAACTTTCTAAAAATGACCTCTCCCGCTGCTGCTCAATCCACTGCTTCAGATCAAGAGCATAATTCAGGAAGCTCAGAACCCACACAAGGTGAAACCCCAAACTCAGAGGGGACAGAAACTTATTCTCTACCTGTTGTTGAGCCTGTCAAGCCTGCGCCTGTTAGTGGCAAATCAACCTCTGCAATGCCAACAATACCGAGGCCAATAGCATCAAGCCCAGCGCAAATACAACAGGTACAAGCACCTCAAGTTGAACCGCCAAATGAAATAAACCTGCCAGAGTAGTCGAGAGAAAACGTGTCACAAAATATACAAGCTGTTAGAGGGATGAGCGACATACTGCCATCCCAATCGCCTTATTGGCATTATTTAGAAAACCACCTGATTCAACTTGCACATGGATATGGTTACAGGGAAATACGTTTCCCTATTGTTGAACAAACGACGTTATTTAAGCGTAGTATTGGCGAAGTCACAGATATCGTCGAAAAGGAAATGTATACCTTCGACGATAGAAATGGTGATAGTTTAACACTGAGGCCAGAAGGGACAGCAGGTTGTGTAAGGGCCTGTATACAACATGGATTACTACATAACCAACAGCAGCGTTTGTGGTATCTAGGGCCTATGTTCAGACACGAGCGGCCCCAAAAAGGTCGTTTTCGTCAGTTTCATCAATTTGGTATAGAAGCCTTTGGCATGCCGGGTCCCGATATAGATGCCGAAATGCTATTCATGACAGCGCGGCTTTGGCAACGTTTGGGTCTCAAAGACCATGTGATATTGCAAATTAATTCATTGGGCACTAGCGAAGAGCGTGCCGTTTATAGGACCACGTTGGTTGATTACTTCAAAACCCATCAAAATGCGCTAGATGAAGATGCTGCGCGTCGTCTGGCCACCAATCCCCTTCGTATTCTAGATAGCAAAAACCCAGATATGCGTTCGTTGATTGCCAATGCGCCTTTATTGTCAGATGCTTTGGGCGCTGCATCTGCTGAGCATTTTGAGTCCATCAAACACATGCTAGATAGGGCTGGTATCCATTATCAGGTAAACCACAGACTCGTCAGAGGATTAGATTATTATAGTGGTATGGTATTTGAGTGGGTCACAGAATTGTTAGGTGCACAAGGTGCTGTTTGCTCTGGAGGTCGATATGACAAATTGACCGAAATGTTAGGTGGCAGGCCTGTGCCAGCTGTAGGTTTTGCTTTGGGTATGGAGCGTGTGGTTGCTCTGCTTGAGACTTTGCTCCTACCTGCAGGAAAAGATGATGACGCGATTTTGGATGTTTACTTCGTGCTAATAGGTGAGGAATGTGAGCAAAAAGGTAAAGAGTTGGCCGAAAAGTGGAGAGACGAATCTCCCAAGCTGCGTTTACAGTTAAATTGCGGTGGTGGTAACTTAAAAAGCCAACTTAAGAGGGCGGATAAAAGCGGCGCGAAGGTTGCCTTTATCTTGGGTGAGAATGAATTATCTTCTCAGACCATCACCATAAAATTTTTACGAGATGCCCGTGAGCAAATAAATGTGAGTATGGACCAAATCACAAATTTTGAGGGAATAAAATGAGTATGACTGAATTAGATGAACATCAGCAATGGGAAGCCATTAAAGCCTGGTGGAAAGAAAATGGGCGCCTGATTATCACAGTGGTGGTTGTGGTCAGTATCGCCATTGTGGGTTTTAAATATTGGCAAAGCACACAAAAGACTAACGCGCAACAAGCTTCCATCCTATACGACCAGCTATTAAATAATGCCTATTCTAGCAATCCCTCAGATGCTACATTGGCCATTATTGCCAACAAGCTACAAGAAGATCATGCTAGAACACCATACGCTAGCGCTGCCGCCTTATTTGAAGCTAAGGCAGCAGCTGAAAGAGGAGATTTACAAGCTGCACAAGATAAGTTGATATGGGTAGTGGATCATTCCAAAGACAGCAATTTACGTCAGATTGCGCGTTTGCGTTTAGCGCGTGTACTATTAGCTGAAAATCAACCGGACCAAGCGCTAGAAAAGCTCTCAAAAGTAGACAATGAAACCTATATACCTGCCATTAATTTGGTGAAAGGTGACATTTTTACATTAAAAAACAATAAAATTGAGGCAGAAAAAGCCTACAAAGAAGCACTGAAAGGTGTTTCTTCACTCCCTAATCAACCGATGATGCAATATTTGCAGATGCAGTGATCATCTAGGGGCCATAGACAACTCATTAGGATAATATTATGAAAATCTTCATTCGAAAGAAGTCTATTTATGCTCGTCGTTTGCGCTTATTCTTGCAGGGTTTTATGCTTGTCCTGATGGGGTCATGTCTTATGGCTTGTGGTGGCAAGGACGTGGCCTATGTTGCACCGCTGATTCAGTTCCAACAAACAGTAGCTGTTGATGTCTTATGGACGAGTATGGTGGGTAGAGGCTCCCAAAGGGAACCGCTAAAAATGACACCGACTTTGTATGGTGGCCAGATTTATATCGCCAACCAGAAAGGTCAGATATCGGTTGTTGACGCACAAACAGGCAAATCTGTTCATCAAATTAATCTGAAAGAGCCTATTTCCTCTAGCTTGGCAGTTGATGATGGTGTCTTGTATATGGGGATGCGTAGAGGAGAAGTGGCTGCGGTTAATCGTCAGAACGGTGCCATTATGTGGCGTGCCCCTATGTCTAATGAGGTACTAGCGGCACCAACAGTGGCAGGTGGGATGGTTTTGGTAAAGACCATTGATGATCACGTCTACGCACTGAACCAGCAAGATGGTAGTGTTGTCTGGTCGTATCAGCAGCCAGCACCGCCTATGACTCTTAGAGGAGGTAGCTCTCCTAAGGTGGCAGGTAATATTGTGATTGTTGGTTTTACTGATGGCTCTGTTGCGGCACTTAATCGTCAGAATGGCGCCATGCTATGGTCAACCACAGTAGCACGCTCTGGCGGTGGCTCAATCGTAGAGCGGATGACTGATATAGAAAATGCCTTAGCCATTTCGGATGGCGTGGTTTACGTCGGGACTTACCAAGGCGGTATTGCTGCGTTGAGTTTGCACTCAGGCGATACGATTTGGGAGCAAAAAGTGCCGGCTTATGCCAGCTTGGCCTTTGATGCGCATCATGTGTATGTCTCTGATACAAGTGACCAGCTATGGGCGCTTAACCGAAAAACAGGCAGCATGGTTTGGCGGCAGGAAAACCTGAAAGGTAGAGGCATTACCGCACCATTGGTCTTAAATGGGGTAATTTTAGTTGGAGATAATCAGGGCTTTGTCCATTGGATGACTATAAAGACGGGCCAATTCATTGCTAGAACACGTCCTGATCCTTCAGGTATTGCCGCTGACCCATTTACAAATGGCCGCATAATTTATATCTACACCAACGCGGGTAGATTAGTAGCGTATAAAATATAAATCTGGGGGGTTAACCTGTTACTAGAGGTAATAGATCAACACCTCCCCCATTGAATTTGGTATAAATGGTCAGAGTTCGAGCGCCTTTGCGAGGAGCATAGCGACGCGGTAATCTAGAAAAATCTAACACCCCCTGGACCGACCTTGCGAGGATATATATTTCTTGGATTGCTTCGCAAAAGACGCTCGCAAAGACGAGTGAGGAGTCTGTTTGAGGCAATTCAGGAAAACGATGAATTATGCTGATAAACCGTCTTTGCGAGGAGCGTAGCGACGCGGCAATCTAGAAAAAATCTTACACTCCGTAGGAAGGATTCAATTGCTTCGCAAAAAGCTCGCAAAGACGAAGAAAGAGAAGCTTATGACTATCCCTACAATTGCACTTATCGGTAGACCGAACGTCGGTAAATCTACGCTTTTTAATTACCTCACACGCTCACGTGCTGCTTTAGTGGCAGATGAACCTGGGGTGACACGCGATCGCCAATATGGTGAAGGGTTATTCGAGTCGAAGCCCTTTATTGTCATAGACACAGGCGGTATGGAAAAAAATAAGGACCCCTTACAAACGTTAATGCATGACCAGGCCATGCGTACGTTACAAGAAGCCGATATTGTTTTCTGGTTAGTGGACGCCAAAGCAGGGCTGACAGCGACAGAAGATCTCATTGCTAAACAACTACGTACGCGTCAACAACCTGTTTATCTATTAGTGAATAAAACGGATGGTATAGATCCTGATGTTGCTGCTTCAGATTTTTATAGTTTAGGTTTTAAAGCAGTATTTCCTATTGCTGCGGTGCAGGGCAGAGGGGTCAGTGCCCTGATGAAAACAGCCCTGGCTGAATTTATCACTCCTGAAAACGAGTCAGATGCTTCGCAAAACATAGAAGAAGAAAGCCTAGATTCGGATATTCTCCCTGAAGACCTCTCTATTCAAGAAACCAACATCAAAGTTGCCATTATCGGTAAGCCTAACGTAGGCAAATCAACTCTCATCAATCGGTTATTGGGAGAAGAAAGGGTGATTGTCTATGATGCACCAGGCACGACGCGCGACAGCATTTTTATTCCCTTTGAAAGGCGTGGTCAGCAATATACTTTGATCGACACAGCAGGTGTTAGGCGAAAACGTAGTATAGACAATGCCTTAGAGAAATTTTCCGTTGTAAAAACCTTGCAGGCGGTGTCACAGGCCAACGTGGTTATTTTAGTGATTAGTGCACGTGAAAACATCACAGAGCAGGACTTACATCTTCTGGGCTATATCCTGGAATCAGGACGTTCATTGATTATCGCAGTGAACAAATGGGATGGTTTATCTGAAAGAGAAAGAGCCGCAGTAAAGCAGGCATTAGATAGACGTTTACGATTTGTAGAATATGCGCATGTGGAATATATCTCTGCCTTGCATGGAACTGCGGTCGGGCATTTATTTCCGCTCATTCAACAGGTCTATGATGCTGCAATGCGGCCTCTGTCTACGTCTGAACTCACCAATATCCTAATTCACGCAGTAGAATCCCACCAACCGCCAGCGGTGTCAGGTAGAAGAATTAAATTGCGTTATGCGCACCCTGGCGGCTCTAATCCACCTGTCATCGTCATCCATGGCAATCAAACCGACGCATTACCCGAGTCTTATCGCCGTTATTTAGCTAAAATGTTTAGGGAGGCTTTGTCTTTAGTAGGTACGCCTGTCCGTATCGTGCTTAAAACAGGTAAAAATCCTTATGAAAGAGAAAAGAATGTACTAACGGATCGCCAGAAAAAACGGCGTGAAAGATTGATAAAGCATGTGAAGAAAAAATAAGCTAGGGTGTGGTTTTTTATTCATTATTAAGGAGAGGAGGCGCAGAAATGTCTAAATTAATGAAAAAAATAATGGTTATGGTTCTATTTTCTCTCGCAAAATCTATTATCAAAGCTAATATCAAGGCTAAAGTTAAAAGAGGCCATTATATGAGAGGGAAACAGGTCAAGCGTAGAAGCCATACTCAACAACAAAATGAAAAGTCACCTAAATATCTTGAAAGTCCTAAATCAGAAAGTAATACCAATTTGTCAAAGAAGGATGAGAAATTTCGTGACAATGGTTAAGACGTTACTAAGCTGACTCATTCCCTCACTATGATGCTATCACAGCGTATAGATTAGGTGAGTTGCTAGCGTAATGGCACTTCTTCGTCCTTGCGAGCGGTTTTGCGAAGCAATCCCCCTCGCAAGGACGATCAGATTCTATCCATTTGTGCCACTTGGTAGAGAGTGGCCTATTGCAAGTCTGATAGCTGCGTGAATGCTTACTTAAAAAAAGCTGACGTAGCTCCAGCACCCGGTTCTGCTGAATTGCTTATCTGCTGCTGCCCTTGTTGCCCCACTGATATTGCAGCTATTTGTCGTTGCAGGTCTAATACCATCTGTTGTAGCTTAGCGTTTTGTTCAGATAAATTAATATTTACCTGATTGGTTTGTGCCTCTTGCCGTCTTTGTCCTTCTAACATCTGTTGCAACATAGCTGAGATATTTCCTGCTTCATCGTTTCTGCTTTCCACGCTAGAGAATACCCTTTCTTCATTTTGTGAATTTTTTAACTGACGGTTCTCTTCTTTCAAATGGGCATTTTCTTGTTCCAAATGGGCATTTTTTTGCGTTAATTCAGTATTCAGGTCGTTTAATTGGGATAACTCTAGAGTAAGTTGCGATAATTCTTCTTCAAATGATGAGCTTTTACTTTCGTGTGAAAAAGATAGTGGTGTTAATAAGCTAGCGGCAGCTGCCTCATTATTATCAACCTTTTCGTCCTGCGGCGCTGTATCTATAAAGTCAGGTATTTCTTTTTCTGCTATTTGGTGATAGGCAGGTGGAGCATCAAAAAAAGGTTCGGAAGGAGCAGATGGTTCAGTTAGTATGAGTGCTTGCTGTTGAAGCCATACTAACGTCTGTTGTAATCCTGCGTCTTCTTGGGCTAATTCCTCTACTTTAGATTCCTCAACACCGCCTAAACTCAGTTGAGAGCTTACTTGACGATTCCAATACCCTTGAGCATCTTGAAGTCTGAGTTGCTTACAGCGCTCAGCAAGATATTTTTTGTGCTCTATACTTTGGACTTGCTCACCCCAGGATACCGACTTCTTTAACAATCGGGTTTGTTGATCTTCTTCTACAGATAAAATGTCCCAATGCCTATCCATAAAATATAAATATATGGATTCTTTTGATAAATTTTGATCATTTTCCGGTAATCCCATTATTTCACGATTTTTCTGATACCATTCTTCCAACATTAATGAAAGCTGTTGATGAGTGGGTGCTTCATTTTTCCATTCTGGCTTCCAAAAGGGTAAATTAGACCATGTTGTTGCAAGCTGCTGCCGTCCTTCAGCTAACAAGAAACCCAAAGAACATAATTGGTCTTGGTTTAAAGGTTTATTTAAGGAAAGAAGATTTTTAATGTTGTTATGGATTATTTGTAAGTGTTGTTGCGCAGATAAATGGCCATTTCTAGATGCTAGTAACAATAATCTCATTATCTGGGCAGATTTTTCCCCTCTCTCTTGTTGAGGAATGTCATAGCGTGGGCCAATTTGATCTAATAGGAAACGGGCTAAATTGAATTGTGCATTAGCATCATTACACCATATTCCCATAAAATAAGAGGATGGATCTAAAAGCACATAGTTATTATCTACGTGCCGTCCATGACACCATTTTAGGTTTGTGTGTAAAGCTATATATCCTGTAATTGCCTTATCTCTAAAAAAAGATTGGTGCTTGTGTGAACTGTATTGATAATTGTAGTAATAATATCCCAGCGCATTCAAAGCAGGTGGGTATTTTTGGGAAGCAGCTTTTTCAAATAACTTAATTGCTAAAGCACTATTCGCTGGTACACCAATGCCACGTA
>JAQSWO010000141.1 GCA_029266595.1 Gammaproteobacteria bacterium | reverse complement strand
TAAATGAGTCTTCGAAAATGGTATGCAGCCATCCAGAGAATTACTTATTTTTTGATGCCATTCATCCATCTACAGCATTTGAAAAAATAATTGCGCATCATTTAATGTTGTTCTTAAAAAGATCGAACAACTGATTGCCATCAATGCTCATTTAAGGATGTAACGGTATTATCCATATAAAAAGTGCTAAGGACATTAGATCAATTGTTTGATTCAATAGAAACCACTCTACATATAGACAAAACTCTACAAAAACCATACCATACAAATCATGATTTAGCATGAAACATTAACAAATACGCTGATCGTACGCCAATGAATCTGTTTTCTGAGGAAAATATTGGTTTAATAATCAAAACTACTATCAGTGAGAAAAGTTAATGGTTACAGGATAAGTCATTCACTTCCAAAAATAATTAAAATAATATATTTCTAGAGGTTTAATATTCGCCTTTTGAATAATACAATTTTCGGGCCCTCTTTCTCGTTCCCATACTTCTGCGTGGGAACGCATAGCAAGGTCGGGTTATGTAAATGAGGTTCAGTACTGTTATTTCAGAGAGGGGGTGAAACTATATCAGTTTGACTGGAGAGGGATATTCGTAGGACAAATGCTACCATCACTTCCTAACTCTCTATGCATTCCCACGAACGAGTAGAAATGCGCTCAACGTGCTTGTGTGCTGCGGTTTTTCTGTATTCATTCCTTGCCGAGCGTGGGGAAAATGGTTAGCTTTTAAACCGTCTTTGCGAGGAGCGTAGCTTTGTTGCAATCTAGAAATAAATCTAAACACCCCGTAGGACCCCTTCGCAAACATATCTTCCTGGATCAAGTATGTCTTAAAGGGGCACCTCGTTGATAAAAAGTTTTGATACTTTATTAACGAATTACTTCACCTATACAAGTTGCGAGGTATTTCTCCCTCATTGGCCTGTAGCTGTACCTTCCCTCTCCTAAAGGGAGAGGGGTAGGGAGAGGGTAAGTCACAAGCTCCTCGCAAAGACGGCTTATAAACCCAACCCATCATTTTACTAGATTGCTTCGCAGAAAGCGCTCGCAAAGACGGTAAGGGCTGACCCATTATCGCAAATACGGTCAGACTCTGACCATTTTCCCACGCTCGGCAAGGGGTGATCTATTACATTAAACATCAAAACCAGCTATTAAAAATATTAGACAGCTCCAAAGTCTTATCAGCTTATTCCAAGCTTAGGTTAACTTAATAGCTGGCCTATTACCTCATTCTTAGCACTTCTGCCTGCGGCTGAACCCTTACCTCTTCAGCAGCGGCCGATATTTTTGCTTTTAACACATCTAATAATTCACATAGCTCAATTAATCCCTCACTCTCAGCCTGCTCTTGCTGCTTGTTACTAGCAGCCTTTATCAACTGATCGATATATGGCAAAGCATGTGTGGAAGCACTGATAGACTTTATCTGTCGCTGAAGAACATTACCTTTTAAGAGATTTCTCCAGTTTTCAGATACCATCAAATTAGAGACCAGTGCGTCTATCCGCTGCACCTCATTTTCCGGCATCTCTACAGGTATTTCTGCTGCCTTACTTAACTTAGAGACTAGATCTCTTACCTGCCGGATATCATATTTCTGAAATCCTGCCAATTTTTCGGGCATTTTTGCTGCTCTACTTGGCTCAGAGAATGATACGTTTTTTTCTCTATCTGACGGCAAATCAGGATCTAACGATGGAAAAGGGGAATCTTGTTTACTCTCATCACTTGGTAACGGAGAAGCTTGTTTGCTCTCATCAAGTGCTGGTACTGAAATCGATGGTGTTTTTAATGGCGCCCAAAGAGTAAATTTACTAAACGAGCTAACAGCTGGAGGGATTTCAGCTGGAATTTCAGCAGAAGCATGCCGCTCTTTCTCAACAATAGCGTTTTGCAATGCCAATAATTCTTGAATCTTCTCTTTAGGCTTTAGATGGCTATCACTAATAGTTTGTATTATATGATCCCACTCCCTAAGCTCTACTTCTGGTAAGATTTCATTCAGGCGTAAGTCTCTGACCTGCTCACAAAGCAGATCAGTTAGTCGTGAAAGTGTTGAATTTTCTTCTTGCATTTCAGCTCGCGCTTCAACCATATCTGCAGAGGAAGAAAACCTACTGTTGATTTGTTCTTCTAAGTGTGAAAGACCAAATTCATAATTGTACGATCTTATTGATGCAAGAAAATCATTGCTCTGTTCTTCGTCTATAGCTCCTTTTACTTTCAATCTATTAACCAGATCGACTAATTCAAATTTCTTTTGCGACACTTTTTTTATCGAATTTTCTATTCGTGATAATAAATATAACGACCACAAAGTGCCTTTGTCCCAAATCGACCTGGTGTACGCAAGATACCACTCCTCGTCACCCGCTGCCTCTCGCGTCATGACCCCCTGTTGTACCATATTATCAACCAACTGAGTGAGTGCGGTTATTTTTAAGAAAACTTCTGAATTTATGTTTAAAGTTCTCTCTACTTGCTGTGTTCTAAGACTCTCTAGCTCGGCGACTGTACAGACTTTTGACGCACTATCGAGATAATCCTGAGCCTGAAAATGTTGGAGTCTTCCTAGCTCCTCCAAGCTTTTAATCCACTGATCGAACTCGGCTTTTTTCTGGGCAAATTCCTCTATATGTACCTTCAAATTCTTGAGACGCGCCTCGCTATCATTGAGAATGGTACGGCCCATAAGACCAGGTGGAAAAAAGCCGTTTTTTTGTATTTCTGATAAGTTTTCATATCCATTGATTTGTTGGGTAAATTGGTATTTTTTTCGTAAAAATTCTTCGATGTTTTCTTGCAGGTTTCCCATCACAACTCTAAAACACACATCTTGCCCTTCCGAGAGATGCTGAAGAATAATAATAACTGCCCCATTGTATTTGTGCTCGGAAAGTGCCTTCTCCAATTCATTACTATATTTTTCTAAGAGATGCTTCAACAAAATTTGACGATCGGCAGAACCTTTTTCGCTATCCTTATAATATCTTTCTATCTGCCAAGGAGCTATTATCTCATCATCAAGATTGTGAGGACGTTTTGGTACTTCGAATCTCTGTGTTTCCTTGTTCCACAATGTGGTTTCTTCTAATTCAGAACAGACCCTTCGCAATTCTCTCAAATTATCGACTACATACTCACCATAGAGTTTGATAGCTTCTTTTGATGTTAACCAATCCTCCGACTTTTCATCATTAGTCAATGATAATGCATTACCATTCTGAGATAATTCAGTAGCCATTATATTTTCTCGCCTTATTTTGCTTTTATGATTATTTTCAAATGATAGCGCCATTATAGCAACTTATGATTAACAAAATATTAAGATGATCTTTATAAGTTGCTCCTTTTTCAGGCGAATTTAATGAAAATCAGCATTGTTCCACTCTACACTCTCACGAGGAACTATAAGAACGAGGAGAAGAAATCACAATGTAGTTTATTACCTTAACAATCCCTGTTACTAGAAGTGCCATCTGGCATTTTTGTACGGCAAAAAATTGCTTTACTAAGATCTGCTTTTTCTGCCTTTTTAGGATCCGCATTATCGTTACTATCATTGATGAGATAAGCACCCTCTAGATTAGCATCTGTAAAATTAACGCCTTTCCAAAGATCTGCCGACTTAAGCTTTTTCATACT
>JAQSWO010000140.1 GCA_029266595.1 Gammaproteobacteria bacterium | reverse complement strand
TGCTGTAACCAGTGCTACGTAAGGATTAGCGCTATACCCTAAGAGAAACCCTACTGTACTCAAATTATTTGCCCGAATTGCATTATTTAATGCTTCCTCAGGGTAACGACCGTCATCAGATAAAAACAACGCGAGTAATTCGGTATTCTCACTAGGCATAAGCGCAATACGACATGCTGCGTTATCTTGTATTTCTTTGAAGACCGCTTTAAGGTGGTTTACTTTCTTACAGGCTACGAAGAAATCTCTGGTAGCATCTAGTATTTTTTGTTTTGCTAAGTGTTGTTGGTTAGTTGTCCACCAAGTGAGCAGGTCATCAACTGTCTGAGAGAGCTTATTGCTATTAAGTGTTCCTTTTTCGAGATCTTCCGCGGAAGAAAACAATGATGCCATACGTGGCTCTTGGGAGAGCATGATTTTCAGAAAGGATAGCTTAGATTTGAGACTTGCCGGTTTTTCGGTGGATGCTTGCATATATTAGCCCTTTTTGTATTAGTTATTTTTATGGGTGGTAATGGTAATAGGTCAGCCCGCCCCTAGACGGAAATCAGCCTAAGTTTTAGCTTGAGGAAAAACTAAGTTCTATTAATTTTGGTGCAGATGTAATTTACAAATTCTCCAAAGTGGATAGTATTTAGTTTTCACTAGAGATGCAAGCGACCGCTCTATAAGGGGCTATTAAAGTCATCGTAAAGCCGCAAAAAATCGATGGTGGGCTTTTAACATAGCTAATTACAATTCTTTGAGGGAATTGCTGAACACTAAACCACTTGCCCCCTTGGTGACTAAAATATGATCGCCAGGTTTAAATTCTCCCGCCAAAATACGCTGCGCCAAAGGATTCTCAAGATATTGCTGTATAGCGCGCTTCAACGGCCTTGCACCATTTAGTACATCAAATCCAGCTTCAGATAGATAGTCCAGCACCTCATCTTTCAGTTCAAGCTTCATGTCTTTTTCTTTGAGACGTTTTTCAAGCTGTGTAATCTGTAAACGAGCTATCCGATGAATTTCTTTTTGTGCCAATGGGTGGAAAACTACTGATTCATCGATACGATTGAGAAATTCAGGACGGAAATGTTCACTCACAATACCCATCACTGCTTTTTTCATCGCTTCATAACTTTCCGATGCCATCTCTTGAATCAGTTGGGAACCCAAATTGGAAGTCATTACGATTACCGTATTCCGAAAATCAACAGTTCTACCCTGCCCATCCGTGAGACGTCCATCATCTAACACTTGTAGCAAAATATTGAATACGTCAGCGTGTGCCTTTTCAATTTCATCTAATAAAATCAGTGAGTATGGACGTCGACGCACAGCTTCCGTCAAGTAACCGCCTTCTTCATAACCAACATACCCTGGAGGAGCACCAATTAAACGCGCAACAGAATGTTTTTCCATAAATTCTGACATATCTATGCGCACCATGGCTTCTTCTGTATCAAACAGAAAACCAGCGAGCGCTTTACTCAATTCAGTTTTTCCAACACCTGTGGGCCCTAAAAATAGAAAGGAACCAATGGGACGATTTGGATCAGATAAGCCTGCTCTTGAACGCCTAATTGCATTGGATACTACCTCTACCGCTTGGTCCTGCCCTATCAGACGATGGTGCAATATAGTTTCCATTTGCAATAACTTCTCTCGCTCTCCTTCCATTAATTTGCTGACGGGAATATGTGTCCATTTAGAAACAACTTCAGCGATTTCTTCCGCCGTCACTTTATTTCGCAACAGCTGTGTTTCTTTTGTTCCTTCCTGGCTTGCTTCTGTTAATTGTTTTTCCAGCGCAGGAATTCTTCCATATTGCAGTTCTGACATTTTATTAAGGTCCATCACACGCCTAGCTGCTTCGAGTTCAAGCCGTGCTTTGTCTAAAGCTTCTTTAATACCTTGCGCACCCTGTAATGAAGCTTTCTCAGCTTTCCAAATTTCTTCCAAATCTGAATATTCTTTACCACTTTTTTCTATTTGTTTTTCTAAGTCTGCCAACCGTTTTTTGCTGGCTTCATCAGATTCTTTCTTTAAGGCTTCTCGCTCAATTTTTAATTGAATTAATCTGCGATCGAGTTGGTCCATTTTTTCTGGCTTGGAGTCAATTTCTAAACGAATATGACTAGCAGCTTCATCCATTAAATCTATCGCTTTATCAGGTAAATTTCTGTCTGTAATGTAGCGATGAGAAAGCGTGACAGCCGCAATGATGGCAGGATCAGTAATGTCGACACCATGGTGAATTTCATAACGCTCTTTTAAACCTCTTAAAATCGCAATCGTGTCTTCTACGCTAGGTTCTTGCACTAATACTTTTTGGAAGCGTCGTTCTAGTGCTGCATCTTTTTCAATATACTGGCGATATTCATCTAAAGTAGTTGCACCTACACAATGTAGATCACCTCTGGCTAATGCAGGTTTTAGCATGTTACCCGCATCTATGGCACCTTCTGCTTTTCCAGCACCTACCATAGTATGTAGCTCATCAATAAATAAAATAAGCTGGCCTTCTTGTTTAGCAACGTCTTTCAATACGGCTTTTAGACGCTCCTCAAATTCACCCCGATATTTTGCGCCTGCAATTAATGCAGCCATATCTAAAGAACATACACGTTTATTTTTCAAGCCTTCTGGCACTTCACCATTAACAATGCGCTGCGCTAAACCTTCCACAATTGCGGTTTTACCTACGCCAGGCTCTCCTATTAAAACAGGATTATTTTTGGTACGACGCTGCAATACTTGTATGGTCCTGCGAATTTCACTGTCTCTTCCTATCACTGGATCCAGTTTGCCTGATTCTGCTCTTTCGGTAAGATCAATGGTGTATTTATCTAATGCTTGGCGTTGCCCTTCCGCTTCTGGATTATCCACTTTTTCTCCACCGCGCATATTGTCTATGGCTGTTTGAATGGCACTCACTTGTGCACCTATGCTTCTAAAAATACTTCCTAAAGTACCTTTATCTTTAACGGCTGCTAGTACAAACCATTCGGATGAAATATAGGTATCCCCTTTCTCTTGCGCCAATTTTTCCGTCATATTGAGGAGATTATCCAACTCCTGAGAAATATGAATGTCGCCTTTCGTTCCTTCCACCTTGGATGAATTTTTCAAATTTTCTAATAGCTTCTGCTTGAGTGTTGCAACATTAATGCCTGCTTGAGAAAGCAATGGAGATACACTGCCGCCTTCTTGCTCCAATAGAGATTTCATTAGATGAACAGGTTCTATAAACTGGTTGTCAAAAGCCAATGCAATGGATTTGGCGTCCAGCAAGGCATTTTGAAAAGGTGTGGTGAATTTTTCGATACGGGCCATAGAATATTCCTCCAAAATTTTATAGCGACTAGCGTCTGTTTATACAATTTGCTGTTAGGGTGGAATATGTCGCATTAATCAGCTGCCTAGCAGCATTAGCATACGCTGTTGATCTGCAAACTTTGAGCATGTCAGCCCCTAGCCTGACCGTTTCTATCTAGGGGCGAACCTGTGACGATTCAAGAGGTGGGGATCTCACCCCCAACGACTCACAAGATCTAATGATATATCGAAAAGATCTAATACCCTTCCAACAGAGTGGTTGACAATGTCACTCAACGTCTTGGGCTTATTATAGAATGCAGGCACAGGTGGGGCGATAATCCCTCCCATTTGTGTAACTTTCAGCATATT
>JAQSWO010000139.1 GCA_029266595.1 Gammaproteobacteria bacterium | reverse complement strand
ACCACCCAAGAAAGTGTCACCATTGGTGGCTAATACTTCAAATTGATGTTCACCTTCGACTTCGGCAATTTCAATAATGGAAATGTCGAAAGTACCACCACCCAAATCGTAAACAGCAATTTTTCTATCGCCTTTCTTTTTATCGAGCCCGTAAGCTAATGCTGCGGCTGTAGGTTCGTTGATGATACGTTTAACTTCTAAGCCTGCAATGCGGCCAGCATCTTTAGTAGCTTGGCGTTGAGAATCATTGAAGTAGGCAGGTACGGTGATAACAGCTTCTGTGACTTCATGACCTAGATAGTCTTCAGCTGTTTTCTTCATCTTCATCAGGATTTGTGCAGAAATTTGTTGTGGTGCTAATTTCTCTCCGCCTGCGCTGACCCATGCATCGCCATTGTCCGCTTTGATAATAGTGTAAGGTACCATTTTGATATCACGTTGAGTGACTTCGTCATCGAATTTACGCCCGATTAAACGCTTAATGGCAAATAAAGTATCGTGTGGGTTAGTAACAGCTTGGCGTTTGGCAGATTGTCCGACAAGAATTTCTCCGTCCTTAGTGTAGGCTACAATGGAAGGGGTTGTTCGATCACCTTCGCTATTTTCGATCACGCGGACAGTTCCGCCAGCTTCCATAAAAGCGACACATGAGTTTGTAGTACCTAAATCAATTCCAATGATTTTTGAATTTAAAGACATTAGTTTTCTCCTAAATTAAAACGTTGAATGATGAGTAGTCTATTAGTTTTTTATGGTTTGGCGACGATCACTAATGCTGGTCTGATTAATCTGTCGTTCAATGTGTATCCTTTTTGCAGGACTTTCAAGACCGTATTAGCTGCAACTTCTGTATTCTGTTCCATTGATATAGCTTGATGTAGATCTGGCGTAAACATTTCATTGATAGGGTTAACGGGCTTCACCGCAAATTTTTCTAGGGTGCATAGGAAGAGGTCAAGTGTCATTTTTAAGCCGTCATGAACATTCTTAGCAAATTCATTGTCACCCACATTTATGCCTAACCCGTGTTCTAAACTGTCTATGATGGGGAGAAGCTCTGTGACAAATCGGTCTAGGCTATATTTGTGCGCATTAGCAATATCTTTTTCTGAACGCTTGCGTAAGTTATCCATTTCGGCATGTAATCGCATGACTTGGCTTTTGTAGTCTTCCATACTGGCGGTGGCATCATTTAGTGCTTCTTCTAGCTCCTCATAAGACGAATGACCTAGTGACTCGGTTTTAGTAGTCGCCGAGGTATTCATATCGCTTTTAACAAAGTCGGGAATAATAGGATCTGAATTCGATGTTTCTTTTTTGCTCATGGTGTACTCCTGTGTGCGTATGATGACTGAGTGCAGGATGGGGTCGAGGGTTGCATTTTTCAAGGGTTATGGCAGAGTACTCTGGAAGCTGGTCTTGTGTATGCTAAAGGATGGATATTCGCTTAAGTATAAGGCCTGATGAAATTTTTTAAGTGCTTGTTCCTATGTCTTTGCGTCAGAGCGCGCATTATAAGCTATGGATATGGCCTAAAGTTTCCCTTCATCTTACTCGCGCAATAGAATAAGCGCACACTTCCATGATGATATCTCACTCTGCATTTCTATGTAGAGCATAGGAACGAGGACAACAATGACCTTAGAAATTAATCCACAGTTAGAACGTTTGAAAGACCTGACAGCGCGTGCATTGGTGCTGAGGAGGCATCTTTGACCTCGATCATAAACGTGAACGTTTAGAAGAGGTGATGGGTCAAATAGAAGATCCTAATTTATGGGCGAATCCTGAAGAAGCACAGAAACTTGGTAAAGAGAAAGTAGCGCTTGAGGGCATTGTGTTGTCATTTAACCAGCTCGAACAAGCATTGGTAGATGCACAAGAAATGATGTCATTGGTTGCTTTAGAAAATGATGCAACTACTTTTGTCGATGTGGTAAAGGATATCGACGGACTAGAAAAACAATTGGCTGCGCTTGAATTCGCTCGAATGTTTTCAGGTGAAATGGATGCTCATAATGCTTTTGTGGAAGTACAAGCAGGTTCTGGTGGTACAGAAGCTCAGGATTGGGCTGAGATGCTATTGCGAATGTATTTGCGTTGGGCAGATAAGCATGATTTTAAAGCCCAGATTTTAGAGCTTTCTACGGGCGATGTGGCCGGTATCAAAGGTGCTACTGTACAAGTCAGCGGCCCTTATGCTTTTGGTTGGTTGCGCACAGAAACGGGAGTGCATCGTTTAGTCAGAAAATCCCCTTTTGATTCCGGTAATCGGCGTCATACATCCTTTGCTTCTATTTTTGTTTCTCCAGAAATTGATGATGATATTGAGATTGATATCAATCCTGCCGATTTAAAAATTGATACGTATCGCTCCAGCGGGGCAGGTGGTCAGCACGTTAATACCACTGATTCTGCTGTGCGTATTACGCACCAGCCAACGGGTATTGTGGTGCAATGCCAAAACGAACGCTCACAGCATAAAAATAAAGCTCAGGCATTAAAGCAACTACGCGCTAAATTGTATGAAATTGAAATACAGAAAAAAACAGCGGATCAGCAGTCGTTAGAAGCATCGAAAGCAGATATTTCTTGGGGAAGCCAAATTCGCTCCTATGTGTTAGACCAATCGCGTATAAAAGATCTCAGAACAGGTTTGGAAAAAACTAATACACAAGCTGTGTTAGACGGAGATTTAGATGCATTTATAGAGGCGAGCTTGAAGCAGGGTGTAGAAGAATAATCATTTTATTTAAACAGAAAACAGAAGAGCATCATCATGACAATAGACACTCAAATAATAGATATTAATACACAAGTCACTCAAAGAAAAAATAAGCTCAAAATGCTGCGTGAAAAAGGTATTGCCTTTCCTAATGCCTTCCGAAAAGACGCATTTGCAGAAGACCTTCAAATAATCTATGGTCAAGAAACGGCAGAATCGCTAGAGGCATTAAATAAACGTGTGAAAGTAGCAGGACGTATGATGCTATGTCGTGTAATGGGTAAAGCCAGTTTTGTGCATTTGCAAGACATGACTGGAAAAATTCAGCTATACGTTAAAAAAGATTTATTACCGGAAGGGGCTTATGACGAATTTAAGCACTGGGATTTAGGTGATATTTTAGGTGCAGAAGGGGTATTGATTAAAACTCAGAAGGGAGAGTTAAGTGTCAGAGTAGACCGACTACAATTACTCACTAAATCCCTGCAACCACTCCCTGATAAGTTTCATGGACTTGCTGATCAAGAATTGCGTTATAGACAGCGTTATGTAGATTTAATTGCTAACCAAGAAGCCCGTGATATTTTTACGATTCGTTTTAAGGTTATCAGCCTGCTCAGAGAATTTTTGGTGTCGAATCGATTTACAGAAGTAGAGACACCTATGATGCACCCTGTGCCTGGCGGTGCTGCAGCTCAACCTTTTGAAACTTATCACAATGCATTAGATATGCCACTTTATTTACGTATTGCGCCAGAATTATATTTAAAGCGTTTAGTTGTTGGTGGGTTTGAGCGTGTATTTGAAATCAATCGAAATTTTAGGAATGAGGGTATTTCAACACGGCATAATCCTGAATTCACTATGGTGGAATTTTATCAGGCTTATGCAGATTATCAGGATCTTATGGATCTGACAGAGCGTTTAATGCGTACGCTTGCACAGGCTATTTTTGGGAAGCCAACACTATCTT
>JAQSWO010000138.1 GCA_029266595.1 Gammaproteobacteria bacterium | reverse complement strand
TCTGCATTTGGTGGCATTATTGCTTTCAACCAAACGCTCACACTAGATACTGCTACTACCATTTTAGATAACCAATTTGTTGAAGTGATCATCGCTCCTGCAATAGAAGATAAAGTGCTTACACTGCTCGCCCAAAAACCTAACATTCGCGTGCTAATCTGTGGAGAACTTGGCACGCCTCAATCAGCTATGGACTATGAACGCATCAACGGTGGCATGCTGATACAAGAGAGGGACAACACAACCGTCACCCCTAACGACCTAAAGATCGTCACCAAAAGACAACCCACTGTTCAGGAATTCAACGACTTACTATTTGCCTGGGATGTCGCAAAATTCGTCAAATCCAACGCCATCGTTTACGCCAAAAATCGGGCGACAATAGGCATAGGGGCGGGTCAAATGAGCCGTGTTTTCAGTGCTATTATTGCGGGGCTTAAAGCGAAGGATGCTGGGCTTAAGGTGGCTGGGTCTGTCATGGCGTCAGATGCTTTCTTTCCTTTCCGTGATGGCGTAGATGCCGCTGTCAAATCCGGCATTACAGCTATCATACAACCTGGCGGCTCTATCAGAGATACAGAAGTTATCAGCGCAGCAGATGAGGCAGGCATGGCGATGGTGTTTACAGGGATGAGGCATTTTAAGCATTAAAAGAGATTCTATCTGAAATGAAAAGAGGGAGAGCCATTTTATGACTCTCCCTCTTATGAAAGACAAGCGTGCCAATTTACACTTTACCAGGGGTTCCTGGTCCTGAATTTACAGAATGATCAGTATTGCTAACTACACCTTGAGAACCAAACTCCACGTTATCGAAAGAAGGAGCTCCAGGAGAAGCACCAGCATTCTGACTATTATCTTGTGCAGAACCAGAAACGAGTTCAGCCTGAGCACCGGCAGCTCGTCGGCTATCTTGCTCCCCAAACATTCCTCTACCCAAGTCAACGCTCGTTCTTTGCTCAGATTTTAGAGAAGCTTGCTGCTGTTCATTATTGGCGGCAGTAGCAGCGGTAGCTGACACACTATCATCTGTCCTTGGCGGTGTAGGCCCATTGTTATTGACTGGATCACCAAGCTCGGCGCCTTGTGAACTGTCGACACCAACCGCTAATCTTTTATTTAACACAACATTAGCTGCAGCCATAAGCCCCCTCATCCCTTGACTATAAGTAGGCATGTCTGCTTCATATTGCCGATAAATGTCATAAGATACCGCTGCGACTAGTAAAGCAACAAAAACTCCAGGGCCAAGCGATGCTATCAATTCAATAAATACCGAAATATTAGTCTCAACAAAACCCATTATTACGAAACTTAAAAGAAAAGATCCACCTCCAGCCATAAATGTGTTATAGGGCAACTTAGCTAATTTTTTGTCCAATATTTCCTGCATTTTCTCTTGATATGCTGTGATCACTTGTTCTTGATGCTGAGGAAGACTCGGTGAATTTATTGGGGAGGAGTAGCCCGCACGCTTACATAATGCAACCAAGTAATTAAGCTCTGATTTAGTTCGAATCGCGCCAAAAATGCTACCATTAAGCAAAAATGCTTCTAAAATACGCACATGCGCTGAACTTGCCCCTTTCTCCCATAAGTCATTCAAAGCCCCAGGGGTAAGATAATTTGAGAACTTTTCAGAAAGGCGTCTCTCAAAAGCATAGTTCCTAACAATATTATTGCTTTCGTTCGACAACGCAGCTCCTATTTTTTTATATAATGAAAGCGAATTAGAAAGGTAATCTCCAAGATTATAGCCCTCAGACGGAGGGATATGCCTAGCCTCATTCAACAATACAGGTTTAATTCTATCCACCGCTGTTTTAGTTCTTTCTCGTGACATTTAATATCTCCAAAAATCCAAAAGTAAGTCCTTAAGCCTAACTTAGGTACCTAGGCTAAGACAATAAGAGCGATAACCATGGATGCAATTATACATATGATAAGTTAAGGAAATATTAAGCAATTAATTTAATTTTAGATTATTTTTAAATTATAAAAAATTATAAATGACAATTTATATGCCGATAATTTTGAAACTCTGTATTTTCCACTTGTTCTTCAGCATATCGGTCGGCTAGAATCTTCCTCTTCATTCGGGTTATCTATGGCCAAGCAAGCCAAGTAACACTCGATGAAAAATCACAAAGTCTGTCTTGCCTACCTGCTACAACGAACCCATTTATGACTACTCTCAACCGTATTTTTATATTATTTCTATGTACTGCACTTTTAGCCCTGAACGCATGCGGGTTTAAACTACGCAGCTATGCAAACAGCCTTCCACCCGAGCTTAAAACACTCTACTTAAACGTAGATAATCCTTATGGCTCATTTGAATCTTTGCTTAAACAAGCACTGCACTCTTCAGGCGTGACACTTGTCGCCCTCCCTGCGCAGGCGCCATTTATTCTTAATACTTCAAAACCTGTACTCATCACGCAAAACACCACTATAGGTAATACTAATGAGGCACGTGTTTACAATGTAAATTACAGTGTGAAATACTCAATTACAGATAGAAATAGTAAGACCGTACTACCCCCTCAAGAAGCGCGCGCAACCCGAAGCTTAACGCTCAATGCTAATCAATTGTTGGAATCTAATAACCAGCTAACAATGTTGACACGAGAAATGCAAAGAGAGGTCATTACTAAAATATTTAATTTCTTGAATTCACAGGAAGTGGCCGAGATGAATTGGCAGTAGAATGAAGGTATAAAAGTACCAAATGAGGGGAAATAGCCCAAAACTTGTCTAAAACCTGACCGTTTCAACATAGGGGCTGATACTAACTGACGACAAGGTAAGTGTGGAAGATCGAATAACTGCAGAAAAGCTGAGTGAGAAAACTGAGAAGAACTAAGAAAATATGGCAAGGGTATAAATAAATTTATATACCCTACCAGATCAAATAGAGACAGTTACAATAATGACGAGGCAATGCATCACGTCCGTGCGATGTAAATCCATTTGCGGCTTCATCTCATCCATTGAGAGTTAATTCCTTTTAGAACATTGCCTCAGTAGCCGTCGAGGGAGATTAAAACTCAATTTTGACTTTAAAAATGTAGTCTTTTGTCGGTTTAGAGAATATTTTTCAAGTTTTGTTGAAAAAATATCTATTGTTTTGCTTATTATCTCATCACAACACGAAAAATGATCCAAAATGAATCATTAAATATACCATCTCTTACTCTAATATTAAAATGGCGCACACAATTCTGGCTTATTGCTGATACTCAAATATTTTGACGACTCTCTGCACCCTAGAAACCTCACTAGCTGCTCGAGAAGCAATTTCCGCTTGACCAGGTGTTACTAAGCCCATCAAATAGACAACTTTATTTTCTGTTACAACCTTAATATCATTTGACTGCAATCCTTTCTCTGCCAACAGGGCGGTTTTTACCTTAGTGGTAATCCAGGTATCCACCGATCGTGCGGCTAAACCACTTGGCGGCTCAATGGTAATCTCATTATAAATGCGCTTAAGATTAGGTACTTGGCTCGCAATTTGATATACCCTATTTCGTTGAGTTTCAGTCGCAGCCTGCCCCGCGATCAACATCAGCTGATTCCTAGTAGAAATGGAGACATGCGTGTTTTCTCTTAAATCACTATCCGAATCTATCGCCTTCAAAACGGCATTACTTGCATCATTATCATTCATCATGGTAACGACGCTTCTTTTATTGTTATACATC
>JAQSWO010000034.1 GCA_029266595.1 Gammaproteobacteria bacterium | reverse complement strand
TGCCGGTCTGAACTTTTGCATGGATCACAGGATTTTGATATTTATCCTCCTCAACTTATTACGCTTACCTATTCTTCTAAAAAAAGTGGAGAACGGGACGAGATGGCTGAAAATTTTTGTAGCGCTGCCTACTTATTTTTTGAAACACTTCAATTTATGGTTCATAAAAAACTGTGGTCTTTACAGCCAATACTATCCTCTCTACAAAAAGAGGCGACTTCAAAATAAATCTTCTCCCGCCAATTTTGCTACCTCAACAATTAAATCATTCGACAGATAGTAGCCTACATGTTGAAGTTGCCGAACTGTTGGCATAATAGCAGGAATCAGCCCTTTTTTCTTTGCCAATAACAATGCGCCTGCACTACCAATTATTTTTATGTTAAGTCGCTTAGCTGTAGAACGAGCACACTTGTCATCTATCAATAAACCAGCTTCTAATTGAAGCGCTAAAATAATTGCCGCAGATTCACCAGGGCCTAGGGTTGAAGTTAATTGATCAACATGAGTGCCTACTGGGTCAGGGTGAACAGGCAATGTTTTATCAGCGATTGCGGCCTGTATTACATTTGCGCCTGCTCGCGATGTATCCCCCAAACATTCATCAACAACTGAATGTGGGACAACAATAGATCCTAAAGTTTGGATTAACATAGGCAAAGCATTAAGACGGGCAAAACCGATCAACGGTCCAGCATCTGCTACTATGATAGTGCTATTCAAAGTCTTTTAGCTCCTCTTGTAGCTCTGTCGGCGAATAATCTACGGCAGCAATACCCAATGTCCCTAATTTCTCTATAAATGCTTCCAGTGATATGCCAGCCAACTTAGCGGACTTTTGTAAAGTAAGTGTATTCTCTTGAAAAAGCTTAACTGCCATCGCTTGCTGTAAGCCAAGCTTTAGCATATCTTCGTCAAAAGGGACGGCCAGGAAAATAGGGCGACCGTGTTTTGTGATAAGAGATAGTTTGCCCGCTTCAGCATCGTGAATAAGTTGGCCAGTATGTTCACGCAGATCTCTAACAGTGAAAGTGTCCATAGTGTAATCCTCTCTATTATTGTGCCATCAAATGATAGCATATTTTTAGGGGAACTTATAAAATATTTCTTGATTGAGTTTTAGCCTATTCTTGTCGAAGAAATTCATTAATATTCTTATAAATCAATAGGTTATCATTTTAGCATTTCTTGATCCGGTTTTGACTGATGTTATCAGCAGGGCAAAATGAGTGACACCAAAAAAGGAGTCAATGAAGTACAAGCATTGAAGTTGAACGCAGCTAAGGGCTTTCACTTCCTTCACAAAACATTCGGGGGGCAACATTGGGGGCAAGTATTTTTATCTTTTGAAAAATCCTTTATTTTAGGGGCCTAAAGGCCTGAATGTGGGTGACGCCGACCACCAGTTTATAATCCAAATAGGTTCAACTAAGGCCAGAATGCCCGGAATATCAAGGCTTCTGGCTTTTTTTATGCGCAATAGGATCCAGTAGGATTGATTGAAATTCAGAAGGAAACCACAAAGAGCAACATTAAAATTATTCGCCACATACGTCGCGTATACGATGAAAAAGCTGAAACTTGGTATTTTTCTGTAGTTGACATTATTCAAGTGTTAACGCAGGAAATAGACTATCAAACTGCCAGAAAGTATTGGAATAAATTAAAAGAACGCTTAAAAAAGAGGGAAGTGAACTGGTGACAAATTGTCACCAGTTAAAAATGGAGGCCGAAGATTGCAAGTTGCGGTTGACTGACACTGCCAACGCACAAACCCTCCTCCGTTTAATCCAATCTATGCCTAGTCCCAAGACTGAACCTATCAAACTGTGGCTTGCCAAGTTAGGTTACGAGCGAATGCAAGAGATGGCTGGTCCTGCCAGATCCTTAGACAGAGCGCGAGAAACCTGGCACAAGCAGGGACGTAGCGAAAAATGGATTCAGCAACGGATGATGGAGCAGGAAACCCGTAACAAGCTAACTGACTATTGGAAGACCCATGGAGTTGACAGTATTAAAGACCATAAAAAAGCCAAAGGCTTGAAATCTCAAAATCTACGTGACCATATGAGTGAGGCTGAATTGATTTTTACAGCTTTGGCTGAGCTTTCTACTCGACAAGGTAGCGCAAACTATACAGGCCCAAGGGATGAAAGAAAATGAGGTCGCTGCTCGCTACAAGCCCAAAACCCATGATTTAAATACCTTGCGCAAATTAACTAATTACTTTAGATCATAAACTGATACGGGCTTTTCCTCTCGCGAATACTGAAGAAGTGCGTCTATTTAAGTTATTGCATGATGCATATATTGATGCTCGCTATAACAAAAACTATGTTATTACTGAACAAGAATTGCTCTGGCTGGCAGAACGTGTAAAAACTTTACAACATATTGTAGAAAATCTGTGTCTGGAGAAAATAGAAATTTTTTTGGCGAAATAAATAAGGAATAAATACATAATAGCCGCCTCTAATTAGAGGCTGGGGAAAAATTAAGTCACTCTGAAAAAACAAATTTCTGGAGTATTGTTTGAGCGTGGCGTGGATAGTCAGGGCTTTGCTCGCATACGCAGCAAAGAAAATGAGACCTTATTTGATGGTCATACAACTTTAAAAATGAAAGATAAGTCAGTCGGGTCAGAAAATAGAGTATTGGCTAATTTTTTCTCTGTAGAACGAGCATATTTGTCATCTACCAATAACCTAGTCTTTATAGGAAATTCCACCTTGTCTACGAAATCCTACTCCTAACATTATAAAAAATTATCTAAATCACTTGTAAAAATTTATTTTAATTCTATCTTAAATAATATAAACGTCAGTTAATCTAACGCATTTTTCTATATTTAATTTAAAAACAAGGAGGCAACAATATGGCACATCTTATAAACTGGAAAAAATCCATGCCTGTTACGTCACATAGAAGCAGAGAAAATCCTTTCTTATCCCTACAAACAGAGCTAGATAAAGCCATGCAAGATTTCTATAATATGTTTGATTTTTCTAGCCTTTCCTCACGAAATTTTAAAGATATAGTTATTAGTCCATTAGTCGATATGATCGAAGATGGAAATTGCTTTAAACTTGAAGTAGAGATGCCAGGCTTAAGCGAGGACAATATTAAAATTGATATTACTAATGGAAGATTAATCATAAAAGGCGAAAAAACTACTTCTAAAGAAGAAGATAAAAATTATATTTCACGCGAAATTCATTATGGTTCTTATGAGCGAGTGATAGCACTACCCGATACAGTAGACATTGATCAAGTAAGCGCTTCTTTTGAAAAAGGAATATTGTATATTACGATGCCAAAAAAAGAGGGGTCTGCTCAACAAAGCCGCGCAGTAAAAATAGAAAAGGCAAATAAATAACTAAAAAAACTCCGGAGAAAAAAATGTATTGGATAATATTAACTGATGCTAGCGTATATCGAATCTTTACCTATGAAAAGGATAGCCAGAACTTATCATTGTTAGAAGAAAAATTTCATCCGGAAAGTAAAGAAAAAATTTCCGATTTAGTAACAGATCGTCCAGGCCATTATCAGACTCCAGGTACAACTCGCGGCGCTTATTCTGAACATCAGGATCCTAAAAAAATAGAAAATGCTCATTTTTCCAAAGAACTGGCTAGTTATCTTGAACAAGGAAGGACACAAAATAAATATGAAGGACTCATTTTAATTGCTCCTCCTAAAGCTAATGGTCTACTTTTAAGCTATCTTAGTAAGGAAGTTAAAAAACTAATCATAAGTAACCTTAAAAAAGATTATGTTTATTTTACTCAGCATGAGCTAATTGACTTTATAACTAAAAATTGGAGAGAGTTAATACCTAGCAAATTGTAAATGGCCTCTAAAAGATATATTCTTTTAATAACAAAAATGAATAAAGCTTGACAAAATTCAGCAAAATTTAAAACATCATTCACAAAATATTAAAGCTGACTTTCAAATAAAGCTCCTGATAACTTCATTGGGACCAACAAGAGATATCCAAAATTATCAGTAACAAAGCCTAATAATACACCTCGAATTAGATTTTTATAGATTTTATCGATATTGCCTTATTACGATATTGCCTTATTAAAATACCAGTGCTAACCTCAAGTTCTTCTTTACCTCACCATAATAAAATCGGCCATTGTTCTCCAAATGGGTGAGATTAATTTGGAATCATGGAATGAAAAATGCACTAGCTCATTTACCAGCTCAAAAACAGCAAGAATTAAAAAGCATAACCGATGCTATCTGTGCGCATCCTGCTGTAGAAGCCCTTATTCTTTTTGGCAGTTACGCGCGTGGCGATTGGGTAGAGGATATCTATGAAGAAGGAGGCGTTCGCTACCATTATCAAAGTGATTATGATTTGCTAGCCATAGTCAAAACCCGCGGTATTCATAAACAGCGCCGCTTAGAAAACGATTTGAAAGAAGCTGTCTATCAACTGCCTTATGTTAAGACTCCCTGCTCCATCATTGCGCACGATGCAAAATATATCAATGCTCGACTTGGAGAAGGGCAATATTTTTTCTCTGATATCAAAAAAGAAGGGGTTTTGCTTTATAGCTCAGGGAACGTGCATTTGCAGGAAGTAGGCAAAAAATTGGATTCTGAAAAACGTTACCAATTAGCAAAAGAAGATTTTGAACACTGGTTTACAAGCGCTGTCAATTTTTATGACCTAGTAGAGTTTTGTATCACCAAGCATAACTATAATGACGCTGCTTTCTTGCTACATCAAGTTGCTGAGCGACTTTACAATGCCATTCTCCTTGTGTTTACTCGCTACAAGCCTAAAACCCATGATTTAGATACCTTACGCAAATTGACTAATGCTTTAGATCATAAGTTTATACAGGCTTTTCCTCTTAGCAATGCTGAAGAGCTGCGTTTATTTCAACTGCTGCGTGATGCTTATATTGATGCCCGCTATAGCAAGAATTATGTCATTACCGAACAAGAATTGCTTTGGTTGGCAGGGCGTGTAAAAACGTTACAGCAGCTTGCAGAAAAGCTTTGCCTAGAGAAAATGCAAATGTTTTCAAAAAAATGGTATAAGGAATAAATGCTAGTTGTTCTCTACAATAAAAAAAACGAATTAAAAAAAATAATACCCACTAAAATTTATTTTTCAAGGAATAGTATGAATAATGACCAATTATTTTGGCAGTGATGAAATTCATACATAAGCGCCATTTTGCTTTCTTACTGCGGACAGGTATTTTTTCCAGATATAGAAAAAAAGGCAACTACACGTCGCCACCCAAGAGCGGCTTGGCCGCCCGAAAGCTTTGCAGGCGATCAATCAGAGCGGCGAATCCCTTCACGCTCTCAGTGGTGGTCTTTGCCCAGATGGCCGGCATGAGCCAACTCAACGCTTTGCGACGCATCAGTTTCCAGATGAAGCCCGTGGAACTCATCGCCAAGCACAGAAACGCTGGGGTATCTTTCGCCTTGAACCTGGGTGCGGGGCCACTACAGCGCTCGACACTGAGGTGGAAGGTAAACCGTGTCGAGCACGAAGCAGTCCCTGCTGAGCTGATGAAGCGTGTGGGCCGCTGGGAAAAGGTTGCCTGGGTTTATTCACCGCAGACGTCTTGAAGGTCAAAGACACTCAGTCGGCTTTAATTATTCCTGAGGACGATATCGTGAACTTCAATATTTGAGACTCGATTCCAATATGTTCTAAATTCAAACAAATTTAACTTCCATTGTGTAGACTCAAATTCAATAGCGAGCTCTCTTTTGACGTTGTCAGTCCCTTGAATTGGAATTTGAATTAATTGCTTTCCCGAGGTTGCATTGAAAACATCAGCCCAGCCAATTACCTCTGATTTTCCTGCCGAGCTTTTGTATGAAATTACAACTTCATAGCTTCCTTTCTTCAGGGGGAAATAGGGGCCATAACTTGTGAAGCCTGGTTTGTCTACATTCTGTTCGGCAAACCTGTTTGCATTGACCATCCTTCCAGTCTGTGATGGCAATTGATCCACCTTAAAGACAGTCTCATCTGTTTGGTGGTTGTTTGAAAAGCCAGCCACAAAAATTATTAATAAATTTGCAGCCAAGATGGCAGAATATTTTCTTGAAATTCTTTCTTTGCTTAAAAAGCCTAAAAGCAAAAGAGTGCCAACCAGAATCGTCCAAGAGTAATTTGGCCAATATCTATATGCCCAGCTTGAATCATATAGCATTGGCATCCATGCTTGTAATGGATAGTAAAATATCGAATAAGCATCAAACCATGTTCCGGCGCCTTTATTATATAGGTTGACACCGCTCCTGGCATATTGATGAAAGAAGTAAAGCTGTAAAAGCGCTCCACTGGCTATTATTGCTTTGAGCATCTTTTCTTTGCTGTTGGCAATAACAAGCAATCCGTAGATAGTTGGGATCATGAATGCTATCGCAGCAGCCCACTGAAAGCGACCTGAAAAGCTTCCCCCTCCGTACCAATTTGGGTGAAGCGCGTTGGGAACGATCAAGGATAAAAAAACCAGAGCCCAAACAAGTGCAAATGTGCGGTTGAGTTTATACATCCAGCCAATAGCAAGGATGCCAATTAGATTGACTGGATTCTGTAGAATAAAGCCCTGGTTTTGATCAATGTGCAATCCGAGTAAAACCATCAGGCTCGTCTTGCTTATTTCAAGTGCGCCCGACTGGTAAGGTCCAGAAATCTTCCCAAAGGCGTAGTAATTGTAGGACGCCAGCGCGACACATGAAGCCCCAGCAATAATAAAAATTCGAGTGATCCTTTTGAGATCCTTTGATTGAAAATAAATTTTTGCCGTAATCGAGAGCACTAGAATTACGCAAGTCGCAGCAAATTTAATTTGCAGCCACGGCAAGAACACTATCGCCGTAGCCAGCAATACTTCAAGACCAGCAGTCCTTCGCTCATCCACTGTAAAAAACCAGTAAAGCCCAGTTAGTGCTATTAATCCAGCCAATACATCTGGGTATATCTGGTTTGACGCCGGAATAAGGGGAAGAGAGATTGTTGCTCCGATGACCGCCCAGAGTCTGTGAGCTCTGTTTTCAGAAAAATGAGAGGAAAATTTCCAGGCAGCTATAACGACAAGAGCCCCGAAAAACACCATAAATAGCTTTGCACCAACAACACCACCCAACAGGAAAGGCACGGCCAGCAAAAGCGGAAGCCCAATGTTGTGAACATTAAACAGCCCATTTGGCCCCAAAACAGCATGTGTATTTTCAGGGGATGGTTGGGCATCTTCAGAGGCTAAGCCATGTTTGTATATTTCGCGGGCCTTAAACTCTTCTCTGTATGGTGCCGTTTGTTCCAGTAAACCTTGCTTTACTATTCCGCTCGACATCACGAGGTAATGAGGTTCATCCCCCGTAACAGTGTTGATTCCTTTTGTGTGCCAAGAAAAAAGTGTTACAAGAGAAAAGATGCCATAAATCAGTAAGGCTAGAAAAAGGGCGTTTTTTTTCATTATCAAATACCTATTCTATTAAATACGAATGCGGGCAGATGCCTAATTATCATCATGATTAACCACCACTTCCCGGGCACGTAGATAACCGGTTTACCCGCTTCTATACCCTCAACAATCTGGTTTGCCACACTTTCGACAGAAGCCAACTTGGCACCCTTGGCCTTGAGGTGAGCGGTCATGGGGGTGTCCGTCGGACCAGGCTTTATCAGCACTACCTTGACCCCGGTACCTGCAAAACGGTGCTGCAAGCCTTGGGCGTAGCGAGTAACCAGTCCTTTTGCAGCCCCATAGACATAGTTGGACTTTCGCCCTCGATCACCGGCTACAGAGCCAACCAGGGCAATAGTGCCGTAGTTGGTTTTCGCCATTTGCTTGGCAAAAGCCTCCGCATAGAGCACTGGTGAAACCCCATTGATATCTAGCACTTCACGACATGCTTTCAGATCGTCTTGGCAGTCGGCTTGCTCTGGCAGTGAGCCATGTGCGATCAGCACAACATCCACATCGCCTGACTGAACGATATTCTCGACCGTGGCATTAATAGCTTCCGGGTCTAAAAATTCTGCCTGGACGATCCGAATCTCGGATTGCGGACTACGGACCTTCAAGTCAGTTGCAACCCGCTCGATGCGCTGCGCATCACGGCCCAGCAAAGTCAGATCGGCCGGCTGCTTCTGTAGCCAAAGCCTGGCGCAGTGCTCGGCAATCGCCGAGGTAGCGCCGATAATGACCATTCTTTTCTTGTTGTTCATTCAACTTCCCATCAAACGACGTGAGAGACCGGAACTAATGCCCGGGTCTCGATATTTCATGAATTCAGCTAGGCGCGGATAACCTGCTTCGAAGAGTTCTGTGGGCATTCGTGCATCCTTAGCTAAGTAGATGCGGCCCTTAGCGTCACGTACGATGGCATCCAGACGCTCGAATAGTTTGTGGGTGCGCTCCCCGTGATTCGGAAAGTCCAGCGCCAGGGTCACCCCTGGCTGCGGAAAACTCAGCATTCCTACCGACCGGCGGTTGCCAAAGGTCTTCAGGACAGCAAGAAACGAACCGTCACCAGAGCGCGCGATTTCTTTGAGCATGGCCTGAACGGCGTCTTGCCCCACTTCGAGGGGAACCACACTCTGGTACTGGAAGAAGCCCTTCGAACCGTAAATCCGGTTCCACTCGAGCAGGTTGTCCAAGGGATAGAAAAACGGCTCGTAGTGGGTAATGGCCCGTCCGGTCTGCCACTTCTTGAGGTGGTAGTAGGCCATGTTGAAGAGGCGCAGGGAGAGCCAATTGACCAAGGATACCGGCGGTACAATAGGCATGATCAGCTTACGGCTCTGAGGTGCCGTGCGATCTCCGACATTGGTGGGGTTGCCGCGCATAAAAAAACCGCGCCCTCCACCCCTAGTAATGCAGTCGATCCAGGACACCGTGTGTTCCCATGCGGCCTCGGAGTCATCCGCCAGTTGGAAGAACTCATCCAGGTTGGTATAAGGCACGGTCTCGGTGTCCAGCCACGGGCCGGACACACGGCGCAACTGGATCTCAGCTTGAGTGATCACACCAGTCAGGCCCACTCCTCCTACCGTGGCGGCGAACCAATCAGCTCGCTTATTTGGTCCGCACTGGATGACCTCACCATCGGTTCGGATGAGAGTAAGGTTCTGGATATGGTCACCGAAAGAACCCAGCACATGGTGGTTCTTGCCATGCACATCATTGGCAATGGCGCCTCCAACGGTCACCAGTTGAGTCCCTGGCGTCACTGGCAGAATCCAACCGCGCGGAATGACCAGTCTCTGGATATCCCGCAGCAGCACACCAGCCTCACACACCAGGCGACCGGTGCTGTCGTTTAAATCGATGAAATGGTCGAGTCCGGTCGTGACCCAGAGCACACCTTCCGAATTCAGGCAGACGTCGCCGTAGCTGCGGCCCATGCCATGTGCCACACCCGGGTGAGCGCCATGACATACGAGACTCTTAACCTTTGAGGGATCATTTAGAACGACGACATGGTGCGGATCTGCGCTCAAGCGACCCCAGGAAGTAACCGGCTTCATACGGCCTCCTTTCGGAAGACGTAACGCTTGTCGAGGTGGTACTTAGTAAGGTATCCAATGGACAAGCCAATAACGCCACCGAGGTAGCGCATTTCTTTGTTCTGGAAGATATGATAGAAACCAAACTCAAAACCCCAGAAGATTACGGTCGTGGCCAGGCCCATAACGGTGTAAAGGGCGAAGGTCTCCGTATCGTGAGCGACGTTGCACGCCCGGAAGCGGAAGATGTAGCGCTTGTCGAGGATGTACTTGACCACAAGCCCAACACCTGTGCCCACGACGACCGAGGCCAGGATGTCGAAGGCGCCACTGTAGGTAAGGATGACAAGGTCCTGAGCGCCGATGTTTGCTGCGGTTGAGATTAGTGCGAAAATGGCATAGTTAATCGCCAGCTTAGATGGGACAAACATTCAATGATATCACCGAGGTTCAAAAATAATGCATGATACCGTAATAGCCCGCTCGCCTCTAGCGCAGATGCTGGGGTTAATCAAGCTGATGCGGCCAAAGCAGTGGGTTAAGAACGGCTTTGTTCTGGCGCCGCTGGTGTTTTCCGGGACGTTTCTGGATGCTGGCGCCGTCAGCCATGCCCTGTTGGCCGTGCTGTTGTTCTGCGCCGCCTCGTCGGCGACCTACATCATCAACGACATGCACGACATCGAGCGTGACCGTTGTCACCCAAAGAAGGCCAAGACCCGTCCCCTGGCGATCGGGGTTATCTCGGTACCGGCTGCTCTGATCCTGCTCGCTTGCCTCTATGCTGTGCTGGTATGGGGCTGGTTCGTTGCTCCAAAGGTGGTGATGGTTATCTTGGCCTATCTGGTGCTGAACCTGGCCTACACGTTCGTGCTCAAGCACCAGCCTGTGATCGATATCTTCACCATCGCTGCTGGTTTTGTTCTGCGGGTCTATGCAGGTGCCATGGCCCTTGACGTGCCTGTGTCCTCATGGATGTTCATCACGACCTTGTGCCTGGCATTGTATCTGGCTGCTGTCAAGCGGCGCCAAGAGCTTAGCCAAAGTGGCACCGAGGGCCGCAAGGTGCTCGAGAAGTACTCGGTTTCGCTGGTGGATCGTTACGCGGAGATGGCCGCAACCGGAGCGCTGCTGTTCTACAGCATGTTTGTGATGTCGGCCAAGCCAGAGTTGGTCATCACGGTTCCATTAGTACTGTTCGGCCTGTTCCGCTACTGGTTCGTGGTGGAAGCACTTGATGGCGGCGAGTCGCCCACCGATGCACTGCTAGCTGACTGGCAGTTGTTGCTTACCGTGGTGCTGTGGATTGCTGCCTGTGGCTGGGCATTGTGGCCGGCAAAGGTGTGATCATGGACATCTCTTATGCCCTGACTCCATTTCTGGCTTGGCTCGTCGCAGGAGTCTCAAAGTTCATCATCAACAGCATCAAGGCAAAGCAGCTGGCGTTCAGCTTCATCGGCTACGGTGGGCTGCCTAGCAACCACAGCGCGATCGTCAGTAGTACGGCTGCGCTCATTGCCCTCAAGGAGGGTATCGGACACCCTGCCTTTGGTGTCGCCATCACGCTGGCCTTTATCGTGATGCTGGATGCCAACAGCTTGCGTCGGCAGGTGGGCAAGCATGCGGTGGCCATCAACAAATTGGCGGCTGGGGCATCTGATCATCAGGGGCTACGTGAGCGTATGGGTCACACCCGGTTAGAAATTGCTGCTGGTTTCTTTGTGGGTATCGCTGTTGCCACCGCAGTGAAGTTGATTTTGGCCTGATGAATGTTCATAAATTGACTCCATAGAAAAATCACCAAAGCTTGCACTTCATCATTGTGAACTCTCCATCTTCAGACCTTGAAACCTCCCCTACAAATACGACAAAGTGCTTAGTTGTTTTTTGTAATACTCCAGATACTCGACAGCGTCTCAGCCTGTTGTAATACTGTTTGCACAGCAGCATCTTGCATATCAGGCGGATAATCATATTTGCGAAGAATCCGTTTTACCAGCACACGCAATCTCGCTCTAGCAGATTCACGATGCGCCCAATCAACTGAAACGTTCTCACGCAGACTTACCAATAATTCATGGGCAATTAATCGAAGTTTATCATCACCCATGACCTCAACAGCGCTTTCATTTTCTGCTAGGGCATCGTAAAAAGCGATTTCTTCATCAGATAGGCCGGATTCTTCACCACGTTGTCGAGCAGCACGGATATCTTTGGCTAACTTAATTAATTCCTGTATCACCTCAGCAGCTGTAATTGCATTAGCATGGTAGCGAGCCACTGCGTCTTCCAGACGCTCCGAAAAAGCTTTGGTTTGCACAACATTCGTTTTACTTCGTGAACGAATTCCATCATTGATTAACTTTTTTAGAGCTTCTAAAGCAAGATTCTTTTTTTCCATCTGCTGTACTTCAGCTAAAAATTCATCTGATAAAATCGATATATCAGGACTTTTTATGCCAGCAGCAGCCAAAATATCAACAATTTCAGTAGAAGCAACAGCGCGACTCACAATTTGTTGAATTGCTAATTCTCTTTCTTGCTTAGTTATATCTGAGACAACAGAAGTTTTAATGAACGCAGCACGTACCGCCTGAAAAAATCCAACTTCGTCTCGAATTTTTTTTGCTTCATCAGAAGCAGAGGCTAAAGAGAAAGCTTTTGTTAGCGCCAAAACTGCATCTTGATATCTGCGGTGCGCATTCTTCTTGCCTTCGCCTGTTTTTTCCTTAGCAGCTAGCTTGTATTGCAGATCAAGAACCCATTCGATCGCTCCAGCCATCATTTTTAATCGTTCTTGCGGAGTTCCTGCTAAAGCTAATTTGTAATCAAAGCCATGAAACATATCGCGAACGATTTCGTATTTTTCCACCATCACAGCAATAGCTTCACTTTCATTAACACCTGTTTTTTCTTGGTCATTTGATGAATATTGCTGCAATGCTGACCTAAGGTTGTGTGCAATACCAACATAATCGACGATTAACCCGGCTGGTTTATCACGAAATACACGGTTTACACGTGCAATCGCTTGCATCAGACTATGCCCTTTCATTGGCTTGTCAACATACATGGTATGCATACTCGGCGCATCAAATCCTGTCAGCCACATGTCACGGACGATCACCAATTTTAATGAATCTTTTGCATCACGCGCACGTTTTGCTAAATCATCGCGTCGTTTTTTACTTCCAATGTGCTGCTGCCATTCTTGATAATCGCTTGCCGCACCTGTCATCACAATTTTTATCACCCCTTCATTATCATCTGCGCTATGCCATGCAGGACGCAACTTTATTATTTCATTGTATAACTTCACACAAATGCGACGAGTCATACACATGATCATTGCTTTGCCATCCAGCGCTGCCACGCGATTTTCAAAATGCTCAACAATATCTTTAGCAACCATAGCGAGCCGCTTATCGCTCCCAACTAATGCTTCAATCGTCGACCATTTCTTCTTGAATCTCTCTTGCTCTAATTTTGCCCAGTAGTTCCTTCGCCCATAGCTTCGATTTGCTCTTGTCGACCAAGCAAATTCAACCCTAGAAAATTCGAAGTAACAGTTGACGATGCACGTACTACTGTAACATGCGAATCAACAATGGCGTTCTCAGGCAAATGCAGTATTTGAGCGACACGCCCAAGTGTTCCTACCCCAGTTGAATTTACCAAAATATCACCAATTTGAAGCTCGCGCCCAGTGATTTTTTTTAAAACATTGTCATGTCTACGTGCTTTTGTAAAATCAACAAAGTTATTACGAATACATTTCTGATTTAAAACTAATACACCCTCTTTTTCTGTATATTTCGGTGATAAACCTCGATTTAAATAACTCGTCACCTCTACTAATGGCAAAACACTCCATTTTATTGGAATCAACCCCATTTCTGATTCGCACATATCCTCTCGTGCAATCCCGTCAAAATCTACAAACCACGACTTAAACAACGCCTGCGCCATTGCTTCCAGCGTTTTATTCATTTTTCGGTTCAGTTCGATTTTGTCGTCAAGGGTTCCCAGAATCTCGGCGATGACACGTTGTTCGTTAAGAGGTGGCAATTGAAAAATATATTTCTCAACAG
>JAQSWO010000137.1 GCA_029266595.1 Gammaproteobacteria bacterium | reverse complement strand
TAAGCGGAAAATTCCTATCCAAATTTCATCCATCTGGGATGAAATTGCCGCCTTCCAAGAGGAGGCGGCTTATGAATAAATGTGTCGATCCCTCAGCCCTGTGGGAGAGGGAAAATACAAAAGTAGCAAATAAAGGAAAATGCATCCAAACTCGTCTAAAACCTGTTCGTTTATACCAATCACCGAATAATCTAATTTACGTTGATAATGGATTATGGATCACAGCCCCTCATAGGCCGAGGGGCAAATGGATCATGATTTAGAGAGCCGCCCTCCCCCCGTAGCAGATTGCCCTATAATACCAAATTCGGTATCTCACCACCACATAATGAGTTTTGCCGCTCCCTGATCTTCGGAGAGGGACGTACGTTTGGCACTGGAGAACCCGGCTTACTACTCAAAAGAGCATCAACAGCATCACTAATATCTACAGATTTTTCTGAGGAGGCGCCACTACTATCTTCCTCTCTTTTTGCCCCCTCCATAGTAGGTGTTGACGAACCACCTACTTGAGATTGTTTGCTTGACATAAGCATCGGACTCCACGTCCCACTCCTCTTCTGTGCTTGTTGCCATTCACTTAGGCTTCTTGCATCAGGATCGATAGCAGCAACCGCTGCTTCGCCGTGCATTATATCAAGAGATCTCTGTACTACTTCTACGCTTGAGGAAGAGGAAGAAGAAACAGCAGTAGTTATAACTTGCTGTTCGGCTCCGTGATTAATTTTGGTTCCTCCTAATATGCCTGCAAATTGATGCGCAGGCCGCGCAGGCTGTGATATAGCATCTACTTTCTGAAAGCTCTCATTTAAATCAGCCAACTTCGCTTCTACAGCTGCTTCACGTCGCCCTAAAGCTTCAAGATCGATAAGTAGCTTTTCTGCCTGCTGAAGTTCAGCTTTATTCAGCTTAGATTCACCCTGGTCATTCTTTAAGCTACGCAGGTATGCCATCACATTTATTCGACGCTGATCAAGAGGAGAAAAACCCGCACCCAGAGCACGTGCATCAGCTCCATCCTCCTGCTTCTGATCTGCTACTTCATTTTCTAACAACATTTTTTCTACATTTTTAAGTTCAGCTTCCGTGAGCTTTTGCTGCCCATTATTTTCAATTACTAAACCTCGCAGATGCTCCATCACCATTTCAGGAACTGTAAGTAGTGTTGCCGTTTCCACAAGCGCAGCTTCTTCACTATTCCATTCCGCTCGATAATGCTTCATAGTAATCCAGACAACGGCCGCTACGGCACATAGCAGAATTAACGCGAGTACAGAGACATCAATGTATGTCCAGTTAATTATCGTAGGAAGAAGTAGACCCGTATCGCTAAAAAGCACACGAAAAACCAAAATACCGCCGTGCCCACTTAAGACCTTAACTATAATCACTCTGGCAGTCGCTTTAACCTCTTCAAACTCACCTTTTGTCATCGTTCGCTTGGCAACAACCAGCCCAATCATGGTGATTCCTTGCAACCCACCCGCCATAATAGAGAAGATTGAGAAGCTTGAAGAAGTAATTAAAAACGCACCACCAATCATCATACCGGATAAACTAAAATACAAGAGCAGTTCTAAACCAAGACGGGATTTGTCTATTTCGCTTTTATCTTTATTACTTTTATCTTGATCAGATTTTAAACGATAGACTAAATATGTAAGAAGAGTAATGGTAAAGATAGCAGCTGAAACTCCAAAAATCCCCAGCGCCCAAGGACCTGAGACTCCACCCACATACATAATTATTGGGTAACATAAAAAAGAAGTAGGCGCAAAGATTTTGAATGCCAACAATGATGTATTATTCACCGTAGCTCTTTTCGTCACCCCAAGATCTATCGACTCAAGATCTTCAGAAAGCTGGGCAATTTCTTGCTCTCTTTTAGATTTAGAGGAACTATCTGTAGCGCTATGAATTGCTTCGATAAATCGAGCCAATTTTCGCTGAATACTAAGCTTCAAGCTTTCAAATTTAGCTTCATTGTTAAGCAATCCTTGATATCTTTCTAGCACAGACTTATTTTGTTCTTTCAATTCCTCAGTTATGTTAATAGCAAGAGGATTTACTTTCCTTGCTCTATCTATCTTCTCCTGTTTGCATAACAAATCGTAGCCTTTAAAATAGGCTCCAAAAAACGTACCAGTAACAGAGACAATAAAAAATGATAAGCCAAGCACAACATTTACGCCTGAACTAAGCTCTATAGCAGTGCCTAAGTACCACCCAACCAGCAGGAATATAATGTGTAAAAGGAAGTATCTTAGTACGGCATCCACAGCCAGCCTAGCTGCAGCATATTTTAGCTTTTTCTCAGCCAGAGGATTTTCTAGTGCTGCAGATTGTGCCAAGTGAACATTCTCTTCGTTATCTGAATCTATAAGTTCAACACCAGCAAATTCGTTAAGAAGATTACGTAGCCGGCTAAATATGCTAGCTCCTTTTCTCTGCTTTCTTTGCTGTTGATCATGTGCATTTAAGCTTGCAATCATAGCGCAGGCATCTTGTATACCTTCACGTTCTCTACTTTCTAGCTGAAAACGTTGGACAAGTTCTTTATAGCGTTCTTTATCAAATAGACTCTGGTACCACGTCTTCAAAAAAATATGAGCACCTTCAATAGGCAACCTAACTAACTGCCAGGAAAGACGAACCGGATAAAGGACAAACCGTACAGCGAAAAATATAAAACGAGGTAGGGGATGCCATGTATTAGCTTGCTTAGTAACTGCAGAAAGTTTTTCCGCAATCCATGGATTGTAAATAGTTACTCTCAGCAAACCAAAAGCAAGAGAAAGAGGAAACAGTATTGGAAAGGTAATTACAGAAAGAAATGTATTAAGTTTGCCAGAAGTTGCGTCAGGCCTACTCGACCAGACATACAAGGCTTGTAAGGCGACAAAAGGCAAAGAAATTCCCTGCGCTGGCATAGTAATCAAAAAGTAGCGCAAAATATCAACGAGCTGCCTAGTTGTAGAGTGTTTTTCAAACCAAGCCCCCAAAGTAGGGAAATAACGCCCCCAAGTAAATCTTATAGACCAGAATGTTGTTTCAGCAATGTCGTCTAAACTACTTCTCAATCCTCTTTCTTGGAAAGAAGAAGAGTAATTAACAGACCAATTCAGTGATTTAACAGCTAAATATGCAGCTGGCAAAATCGCTGGCAAACCCAAAATAAGTGCCTTACCTAAAAATGTGAGAGGAATGTCGAAATGCCCGTGGGTTCCAGCATAAAGTATCAAGGGTGCCCAATAAGCGAGAGCTATCACAAGAGCTAGCCCAAAAATTAGCTTTGCAACTTTCCATTCATCATGCAGCCAATACTTAAAGCGTTCTTTTAGGCTCATTTTGGCTGGCTGATGGGCTGCTGCTGGTGGTTGTTTTTCTAATGAAAGTACCCAGCCTGCATTTATTATCTTGTTTCCATCGCGCTCAACAACCAATTTAATTTGAATTGATTTATATTTTTCGTTATATCCAGCGCTTTCGCTAAGTATTTTTGCTAAAGCCTCATTCTGCTCATTTATCCATTCTTGAAGGTTAAATGCCTTTAAATCTCCTGCTTTCTTTTCTTTCTCTTCCTCTAGTGCTGCAGACAGCATTTTATAAAAAGTAGCATTTACGATGGAATTTTGCGCTGCTGCTTCGTCTTGTTGAGATTGGTCAACCGCACAAATCAAACCGCCAAGGATAGCAAAAACACCAAATGAAGTTGCAGCGGCT
>JAQSWO010000033.1 GCA_029266595.1 Gammaproteobacteria bacterium | reverse complement strand
TCTTTGGTCGGAAAAAGAATTTTATATGAATTATCAGTGGGTTACATCAAATCCTCTATCAGAAACAACCTTCCTTTCAATTTTTGTCGTGTGCAGAGATCCATTTTATGATAACTAAATTCATATTAAGTACGAGGCAGGCTGTAAGATTGAAAAACTGCACCTTAAAAGTGAAAGGCCATATTATTTTTAACATCAGCTCTGGATAAGAAAACCTTATAAATAAGTAAGCCTTAGCGCGTAATGCTAGATAGGACAGGGTTGGATACTTACAAAAGGGACTTTTTATAAGAAAACAGTCCCTACTATCATTGATTGATTCTTCTTTATCTTATTACATCACCATGTTGCGATTTCTATGATGAGATCTAGTAGTGAGATAGCTTCCACATTTTTTGCTATTTGAAAACGTACTTTCCCTGGATAAACAACGTAACGATGGGTTGCTTCAACATCTTCACAACCAATATAAAATCCTTTAGAGATGCGTGGTGTTAACGAGTGTTTTATTTCAATAGCAACACGTATTTTGTTGCTTATATCCAAGAGAAGATCAATTTCAGCACCTGCGGAGGTACGGTAAAAATATGCTGAAGCAGCCTTTGGTAATCCAGCTAATAAATTCTCAATAACAAATCCCTCCCAGCTATTTCCCACTACAGGGTGGCCCAATAACTCATCCAGATCGGATATGCGTAGTAACGCATGAACAATCCCACTATCACGTATATAGACCTTAGGAGACTTAACAAGTCTCTTACCTTGGTTACTTGACCAAGGCGCTAGTCTTCTAACCAATAAGAGATCAACTAAGAGGTCAAGATAACGATAGACAGTAGGTGTTGATATAGCCAATGATGTTGCGAGGGGGGCAGCATTAAACAAGCTACCCTGCGTATGGGCTAGCATAGTCCAGAATCGACGTAACTGGGTTGCAGGAATACGAGGGCCAAACTGAGGTATGTCTCGTTCAAGATAGGTTTTGATGAATTCAAGTCGCCATTCCATGCTTTCTTCATCAGAATGAGCCAAAAAGCTGTCAGGAAATCCACCTCTTAGCCAAAGTTGATTATCACTATTAGGAAATAAGGTAGTGACTTCCAAAGTCGTTAAACTAGACAGTTCAACGTAGGCGATTCGACCTGCAAGCGACTCTGAAGATTGCCGTAGTAAATCTAATGAAGCCGATCCCAAAATAAGGAACTGGCATGATTTTATGTAAGCACGGCGACGACGATCAATGATGCCTCTTAGCACTCTAAATATTTCTGGTGCTTGCTGGATTTCGTCTAGAATAACTAGACGATCAGCAAGCGTCTCAAAATACAGTTCTGGCTCCTGTAATTTACTCAAATCAGAAGGGCTTTCTAAATCAAGATAAATGGGTTTTGGTTCAAACTGGGCAACCATAGCATGAGCGAGCGTAGTTTTACCCATTTAACGCGGGCCAAGTATACCCACAGCGGGGAAACGCTGAAGAAGGTCGTAGATGTAAGTTTGAGCGTTACGGACAATCATGCTTGCAATTGTAATATTGCATATTAGATTTGCAAGGTTGTATAGCATTAGCCATTAAGCTTTACTTTTTATTTTGTCATCCTCGCCCTCATCCGCCCTGACCCCGTATCAAGTACGGGGCAGACAAAGAGCATCTGTTCCCTGGCCATCCATGCCAACTGACCCCGTATCAAGTACGGGGCAGACTGTAAGATTTAAAAACTGCACCTTTCGGCCAAAAGATAATCGTTTCTTATCTAGGGGCTGAGCTGTTACCGTGAATTTTAAAATAAGAATCTGCTTATTCTGAATTCACGTTCTTTTTAATTGGGAATTACGGATGCTGGAACATGCAATATACCTTTGGGCTCGGGTGGTGATGGGTTAGGGTCTTTTAGCGGTAATTCAAATATTGCAGGGTTTCCATTTTCATTTTGGAAGAAACTAACGCTTTTTTTAGTCCGAAATGATAGAAGAGGAGAAGACACTGCTGCCGCAACGTCATGAGATGTTGTGTCTTCGTGCTTTTCTTCTGCCGGAGACATGTTAGCCGCGGCAGGATCTTCAATATTAAAGAAGGAAGAAGCACAAGCAGCATGATGTAAAACAGGAGCATCTTCTCTAAGAACAGCCACAGAATTCGGTGCTTCTAACCAGGCATTCAACTTTTTAAGTTCGCTATATATTTCTGATAATGTAAATCCCGTTAATTTTTTTTGTTGAAATATTCCTTTTAATTTTTCTTTTGAGGCGGCGATCTCTAAATTTAAATGTGCATATTTTGGGTCATCCAGTTGCTCAAACAGCTTTTTTATATTGTTCTTATAAAAATCCTCTATAGCTGATGCCACTTTTCCAAATAATTCACCATAGCTATTTTTTATGCGTGTCAACCAAGATGAAGGGACAGGGGATAAGCTGGATTCATGTCTTTCTGCTTCTCTTTGTGCAATGACTGCCGCCGCATCGCTTTTATCGCATTCTGATTGATCGATAGAAAGTAGCTGTATGAGAGATTCTTCTAATTCATTAAATTGAACGTGCAGACCGAAGAACTCAGGATTTTTTAATATACCTATTATCACTAATAATTCATTGGCTTGATGAAGAATTCTTAAAATGCCAAATTTTTCGTTTCTCTGGAGTAACATAAATTCTGGCGGAGAAGGCAGGCTAAATAATTCTTTTAAAGTAGAAACCAGCTCGTTTATTCGCGCTGTATTTAGTAATGGAAATTGGTCCAATCTACTCAATCTTTCTAATTCGCCTTCTTCAGGGCTCCTTCCATAAAGCGATATTTTAAGATCATGCATATAGTCACTTATGAGTCGACATGTTTGGCTTTCCGAATCTTCTATAGAAATATTTTTCGTGGGATTATATCTCAGCCAAAGCTTATATTTTTTCACAAGATTTCTTAGCCAAATTTTGCCAGTGGATAAATCTTTTTTGTTTACATAATACTCTGCTGATGAATGCGAATCTAATATTTCATCCCCAGATGGGCACGATGGTACGCCTTTCACTGGCCATGCAGCAGAAGCTTCTGGAATAAGACCAGCTTCTTCCTTCTCACTATTTCCGATAAGCTTGCGTATTAGGCTATTTATACCTTTTATTCTTTTGTTTACATCAAGATCAACATCGCCTCCGTTATACAATAGACCTTCTAATTCCCATATCGAGTCTTCTAAATCCTTTAGTTTTTCCTCAGTTATTTTTCCTTTCATGAAAGGCAGAGTGCAATTTCGGAGTTGATTAATTAAGTCATAAATATTTTTTGCATATTCTATCTTACTCAAATCATCATCAGAAGCTCGTCTAAATTTTTCCCATTTAACTACCAGAGATTCTATTTCCTCATGCAATAATGCAATAGGAAATGGGCTTGAAAGGCCAAGGTTTTTTATAAGTTGACTAATCCTCGAAGTACGATAAGAAACAATGCATCTTAGACTATCATTTAATGTGGTTTTGTATTTTTCCATTTCTTCAGATTTCTTACGACGGGGTTTAATTTGGTTAATGGCAGGAATAGTTAAAGAAAGTGTTTTGAAAGGCGGAGTGCTATAGAGTTTAGTATATTCCACAGCTAAGATACTTAAATCAAATATTTTTTCTAATAATTCTTCGCATTTTTCGAAATTATTATTTTCATAACTGTCCTGATGTTTATGTACTAAACCATCTATTAATCTATATAGTGGCAATAAGTGTTTAGTTTTTTCGGCAATTGCTTCATCTTCAAATTTTGCCAAAAACGCTTCAATTTTAAATATATATAAAAGATCTGAATAGCTTTCTGGTATATCGATCTCTACTATTTTCGGTTGTATTTTTTCTTCTTTAACTTGGTGCATCGATGACTCCTTTTTATTTTTATTATTTAGCGGGGACATTTTTATTAAGATTTTATTAAAATGTTCTTAAAATATTTTTTTACTCACTTTTAGCGAGCGGTATAAGTTGATTGTATTCGATTAAACTTAAGGTTTTATGAATCCATTTATTATTTTTGATTATTTTTTAAGGATAGAGGGCTATGCATAGATTCCGACGCGGGGGAAAGGAGGAGAAAGAAGAACATGCGCAAATGCTCAGCATAGTAAGATTTTAGACAGACTCTTAACTCACTCTGCATTCCAACACGTAACGTAGGGGCGAGATTAGAGACTTATTTTTCAGCCCATTTCTTAATTACTTCAGGGTAAAGCTGATACTCAAGCTGCTGGACCTTTTGCTTGAGGGTTTCTGCTGTGTCGTTGGGTGCAACATTACATTGCATTTGCCCTAGAATAGGTCCGGCATCTAATTCTGATGTGACAATATGCACTGTGGCACCATGTGTGAGGTCGCCGGCTGCCAGCACCTGTTTATGTGTGTGGAGGCCAGGATATTTGGGAAGTAAAGAAGGATGTATATTGAGGATACGATTTTTGAAATGCTCAACGAATGTTGAAGTAAGGATGCGCATAAAACCTGCTAGGACGTCATAATCGCTATGTGAGATAACTTCGGTGGGAATATTTGCTTTCTTTGCGCGGTCTAACCCGTAGGCATCTGCTTTATTACTGATGACCACCACTACCTTAGCTGGGAGTGTTCCTGCGTCTATGGCATCAATCATCGCTTGCAGGTTACTGCCATTACCTGAGATGAGTACCGCAATACGGATCGGCAATCCATTAGAACTCTTTCCAAACTCGCTGCGGTGAGGGAAGCTCGAGGAGAATCGGAGCTTGGAAAGAGGTCTATTCATACCATAACCACATGAGGAGCCTGTGTGCTTGATGGCTCCATCACACCTATTTCTCGCGCTGTCTCACCCGCTGCATGTAGCAGGGAAAGCGTTTGCATGACGTCGCTTCGCGCAACAACAATGGCCATGCCTATACCACAGTTAAAAGTGCGGTACATTTCATGGTCTGCTATTTGACCATTAGCTTGCAGCCAATCAAAAATTTCAGGGCGCTGCCAGCTTTGAGTGTCTAATTTAGCTTGTGTATGGTCTGGCATGACGCGTGGAAGATTTTCCAATAATCCACCGCCTGTAATATGAGCCATAGCGTGGACATCCACCTCTGCGAGCAAGGCTAACAAGGGCTTGACGTAGATGCGTGTAGGTGTGAGCAAGGTCTCACCTAAAGTGTTATGTGCAAATGGCATGTTCAAGGAGATGTTATTGATTTCTAATATTTTTCTAGCCAACGAATATCCATTGGAATGAAGGCCAGAAGAGGCCAAACCAATAATTGCATCTCCAGCAGAAACTTTACGTCCATCGATAAGTTTTTCTTTTTCAACGATTCCCACAGTAAATCCAGCTAAATCATAATCTTGGTGTTGATATAACCCTGGCATTTCCGCTGTCTCTCCACCGATCAGTGCCGCACCAGCTTGCTCACACCCTATACCAATACCAGTCATAATGGCTGTGCCTATAGAAAGTTCTAATTTGCTGGTAGCAAAATAGTCCAAAAAAAATAAAGGCTCAGCCCCTTGCACGACCAAGTCATTCACACACATGGCAACCAGATCGATACCTATCGTGTCATGTTTGTGCATCATCAGGGCAAGTTTAAGCTTAGTGCCTACACCATCGGTCGAAGACACTAGTATAGGTTGTTTGTATCGACCGAGAGGAAGTTCAAATAAAGCACCAAAGCCGCCTAGCCCAGCCATTACGCCAGGACGTTTGGTTTTGGCTGCAATAGGTTTGATGTGTTCAACAAAGGTATTGCCAGTGGCAATGTTAACGCCTGCATCAGCGTAGGTAAGTTGTGTTGTGGTGGTTTTGTGCATAGTCCCAAGCCTATAATGCCCACATTTAAAGTTGCAATTATGAGCGGTTATGATCAGAAAATCCCCATCTTATTTATTGCTAGTGTTATTGTTTTTGCTGACATTATGTTCTTTTACTGCGTCTGCCGCAGGTGGCGAACTCTACCAAGCTACTGTTTCAGTGGCCAGTTATTCTTCAGCTGATTTTAAAAAAGGATCGACGGCGGCGTTGAGGCAGGTATTTATAGCAGTAAGCGGCAATCCAAATATTACCAGCATGGCCTCCGTCCAAAAAGCGCTAGAAAAACCCGATAAGTTCGTTCAAGCCTATAACTATACTGCTGCAACGGTAGGTGGTGAATTCCAATTGTCCTTGTCCGTTAGGTTCTCGTCTAAAGCGGTAAATCGGTTTCTTAGGAGTATCGATCAACGTGTGCTTGCTATTGATGGGACACCTGCGCTTGATGAATCTTCTCAAGGCAATACAAATGTACCTTCTGAGGAATATCCTCCTCCCTCCGATGAATCTTCACAGAATACGGAGACATTAACATTCCCTGCGGAACAGGCGCCCGTATTTGAGGAATCTCTTCAAAATACTAATGTCTTATCTGCGCCTCCTATTGAAGCCCCTATCTTAGTATGGCTAGTGGAACGCGATGCACAAGGCCAGCTGGGAATATTACATGATGCCTCTCACCTGGCTGTTGCAAGCATGCAAACTGCTTCACAAAAGCAGGGCGTTGCGCTACTTTGGCCTGTCATGGATTTAGAGGATATTTCCGCACTGTCACCCGAACGGATTTGGCAATTAGATCAGGTAGCTGTGGAGCAGGCGTCTCGTCGCTATGAGGTGAATGACATATTGGTAGGAAGACTGCAACAGAACATACACGGAAAATGGCAAGCAGATTGGGTTTGGTTAAAAGATGGTGAAGTACAAAAAACCATGGAAACAGAAGGTGATGATGTGTTTGCAGCAACAACGGCGATCTTAACCGCACTCAGTAATGTAACGGCAAGGTAGTAGAAAGTGACATCCTCCCAACAACAACTTCCCCTCATGCTCATATGGCCAGAACATGCAACTTTTGACAGCTTTGTGCCAAGTCAAAATGCGCATCTGTTAGCACATTTATCTGATATTGTGGAAGGAGAGGCCGAGTTTTGCACTTATCTATACGCTTTAGAAGGTGGCCTCGGTTTAACTCATCTGTTGCAGGCTACTTGCCGTGCAGTTACACAAAATGGAAAAGCAGCCGCTTATTTTTCTTTCAAAGATGAAAATCTTGTTCCCCAGGCATTAGAGGGAATGGAAACTATATCGCTGTTGTGTTTGGATGATATTGAGCTAGCAGCAGATCAAGCAAACTGGGCAGAGACATTGTTTAATCTCTACCATCGCTTGCAAGATGCACAAATGCATCTATTGATCGCTGGTCGTGGTTTGCCAAAAGAGATGAGATGGAGCTTGCCAGACCTGCAGTCTCGTTTTGCTGCGGCCAGTATTTTTCAAGTATCCTCAATATCTGACGAGGAAAAAATCGCCGTGCTACAACAGAGAGCTAATGCCAGAGGCTTAACACTCACTCAAGAGGTAGGCCAGTATTTATTAAGCCGCTTTCCTAGAAATATGCATGCGTTAATCGATACATTGGATATCTTAGATAGAGCTGCCCTATCGGCACAACGCCGATTAACCATACCTTTTATTAAAACAGTATTCAGTTAAGCTCCATCTTTTCTGGATCAGCTATGCCTTAAGACGAATTCTTTACCCACCGTTGCGAGTAATTTTGCGAAGCAATCTACTCTTCCGTCTTTGCGAGGAGCGATAGCGGCCTAAAAACTATCCATTTATTCAAGCGGTTTGCTTCATAGACCCTGCAAATTCTTCTCTCGCAGCCTGCGCCATCATTTCCCCCATCACTTCTTCCATATTAAGCCCTTTAAGGAAGCCTTCTGCATAACAGGCATGCCAAGCTGGCAGCATACCATCCATTAGGGGTTTTAATGTATGCCTAACGTTATGCAAAATAACTGAGCGATGCTCGGCATATTGTGCTTCTACTGGACCTTGTGGCTCCTGTATTCCCTCTCGTATGGCATCTCTTAATAATTGTGCGCCATTCCTTTGTATCCATTTTTCCAAATCAAGATCTAGCGTATATTGATCACGCCATATCATCTCTAACGCTTTTAAAATTAAGCCAGGATTGTTTCGTATTTTTTTCAGATCGCGCACACGCAATATTTTATGATTGATATCCGATATAAACGAAAATTCTGTTGGATCTTTAATTATTCGGCCACAAGTATGATCAAACCAGTGAAAACCTTTTTGTGGTGAACATTTATATTGAAGCTCATTGATTGTAAAGTCAGCAAGCCAACCTGGAGGTAAATCCGAAGCGCTGACTAAGTCTATATCCTCTCCCGTATCAAGCTTGCATGTCGTAAGAAAACTACAATGCTTATTTTGATGAAGCGGATAAATGCTAGAAAGTTTTGCATCAATCGACGCCCTATTAGGTTCAGTTAAACAGTCCCAATCTTTTATAGGCTCCTTACGCACCATTCCGCGCACAGCACCTCCTTTTAAGGAAATAGATGCATTTAGTTTACTCACAGAAATGAGTATAAACTTTCTAACATTAAGAGATAAACGGCTCTCAGGTGCGATAGGTGCAGGATACAAAGAAGCTGGATGTCCTGCATGGCGGGTAAGCGGCTTAGCATTAGCTTTGGTCTTTTGCAAAGGAGGTGTTTGCTGAACTAACAGCGGAGAAAGCGCCTTTTTAGGATTTTTTAGCGATGCTTTTAATTTACGTATGGCGGCAATTTCCTTTTTCAAGGCCGCCCGCTCTTGCGACTCAGGAGACAACTCCTCTGCTGGCTTATTTTGATACCACGCATCTCCCTTGGCTGCTTTTGCTTGTAACCCACTTATTTTTAATGCAAATGCACGAGCAGATATTGCACGCTCTCTAATTTCCAAAAGTTCTAAAACATCTTGACCATTTTCTAAAACTATATCGGTAGAAAAAATTATTTCCTCTTGATCCTTAGGTACCTTTCCTGTGGCTGCCCATTGCTGACGCAATTTTTCAGATATGATCTTGGCTTGCATTTGATGGTGCACTATTTTCTCACGCGCTAATTCCATCATCTGAGATCGAGATAGGCTTTCATGTGCTAGATCCTTCCCTGGCATAAATTGCTGCTTAGCCTCCGTAATTCGCTTTCGTAATTCGTGCCTTAGCTCAGTGATATAGATTTCCATATACGTTAGATGCACAAGTAATTCAGTTTTTAAATCTTTTACAGATTTAAGCATCTCTTCACATTCTTCCTTAGCTTCTATATATCTTCTGCTTTTTATATGATCGCGAATTTTCTCCCAACACTCCTTATCTGAAACAAGAACACCTTGATATGCCAATAATTGTAAAGGTTCTTTCTGAGGCACTTTTTCTTTAGCATTCGCAGCAAAGTTAGTCGCATATGTCGTCAATATTTCAGCTACTTTTAATTGTTTAGAAGCCCATTGAGATGTAATAAATGCCCTAAATGCACGGTCATCCGCTGTCATTTTTTGATTTAATTCATTTTGTGATAGCTGAGGATATTTCTGGACCAGTTGATCAAACATTTTGTCCGCACGCTCTATTTTTTCGAGTATGAATTTTGACGAAGCATCATATTCTTTAGAAAGAAAAGCATGCAATTTTGGCAGATCACATTCTTTATCTCCTTCAACAGCTTCCTCCATAAAAATGCTTTTTTTTCCCGCATTTAAACAAAACCCAACCAGCACTAAAAACGTACTTAATAAGCTATGAAATCCCTCCTGCACTTGCATATTATTTGGATGTTGAGATGCGTGCTCGCTATATATCTTTCTAAGGCGCAATAACTTAGGAAGTGCCGCTTGCAACTGAGACATATCCTCTGGCAAACCCCATCCCATCTGCGCATCTAGCTGGGACGCAAGATCAAACACTATTCCTATCTTTTCTAGCGAGGGTAATGCATCTTGATCCGACGAAAAAAGATCTCCTTTGTTTTGATTTAAATTTATCTTTTCTTGTAACTGCTTTAATTTCTGAGCTTGCCTTGTATTTGCCAATTTTACTTGTGAATATTTATGCGATTCTCTCTCCTTAGGCTCCTGTAGCTTAAGAATGCCTCGAATGAGTTTCGGCCATATTTCGGGGACAGCTAGCTGTATTTGTTTAGGCTGAAGGTTAAGTACTCTTTCCATAAGTCTGGCAGCATACCTTCTTGATTGCTTGGCTTCTCGCGCATATCTAAGGACATCGGGAATATCAGGAGTGCTAAAAAGCATTCCCTTTAGAAATGCCGTAATTGAAGCCAGTGCCATTGAAACTGTAGTTGATACAATTTTTTCTTCACGAAGATGCGGAGGAATTTTTTCTATATTAGACAACATCTCTTCTATTTGACTAAACAAGGCTAGATATGCAGTAACTCCATTCTTGCCTCCCATCACTTTCATTTCTAATTTTCCAGATTCAAGGATAGTTGGCTGCACATACTGCCTCATTAAAGAGGATATCAATGTTTGATAATTTTCTATTTTTTCTCGCCAAAGAGCTGCTGCCATTTTTATCTTCATTGACGTGCATAAAAGTAAAGAATCTGCCTCTTCTATTGGTATTACAATCTGATCAACAGTGCTCCAAAAGTTTTCAGGGAGCGCATCGAAATCTAAAAATAATTTTATAAGTATTTCTTTGCGTTGTAAGTATTTTCTTACTTCCTCACCAGAAACCATATTTTCTGACATAGACTTCTCTTCAAGTTGAGAAGACTCGGGTACTGTAAAATCCTCTTCCACTTGAATTTTTCCTATTCGATCCCACATAGAAAGAAATTCTGACGCCCTTATTTCTAACGCGCTTTTTTGTTCTTCTGTAAGCGTTATTACGTCCATTACTTTGAGAAAATAAGGTTCTAATTTATCTCTGGTATTGTCATTCAACAAAATATCCATGAAATATTGGGTATCTTCTGTAGGTGTATATACATACTTTATTATGTCAGAAATGACAGTGAAAACTTTTTGAATAACGGAGTCGTTAAGTGATAATTCTTTTGAAAGGAGCTTTTGGAGTTCTTTAAGTATGCATGTTTTTAGAAATGCTTCAGTTTGTTCTTTTGAATTGTGATTTCCTTTGTGGGACTTTATTATTCTTAATAATTTAGCAAACCATTCTGGCAATTCAAAAGATTTTTCAAATTCTCGCAGCGTATTTGTTAAACGGAATATTTTTATGATTTGCGTTACAAGATGGTGAACATCTACAGGATAATTTTCATTATTACTTTTCTCTTCCATTTCTTCCAAAGAAGCTGACTTTTTAAAAGCAAGAGCAGCTTCTCTTCTTTTGGACTCTACCACTTGTACAATTTGTGTTGCAAGTGCTTCCCAAAATTCGTGCTCAGAAGCTAAATGAACATCATCCTGATGCTGAATATCTGCTGCCCCTACAGTTTTCATGCCTGCAGCCCGTCTAATATAATTTTCAATAACAGGCATAAATTGCGAATCTCCACAACTTTTATCTGCAATCCATTTGATCACACATGGTGGAATATCCCCTGAAGATTTTTCCCCTATTATCCGCACTCGTTCTACTAATATTTTGGCAAGCGCAGGCACATCGTTCTCCCTTATTGTTGTTATAATTATTTCTTGCATATGGTTTCTCTAATTTATTATTTTTCAAATCCTTACCATACATACTAGGCTCCTTTTGTGCATCAAAATTCTTTTTGAGGTGACAATACGACCTGTAAAATTGAATGATGACACAGTTAGCAAATAACATAATAAAATAATTTGGCGATTTTGAAAATATCTCAAAAATTTAAAATAATGCAAGGATGAGAAATCTCCATCAAAGCTCAACTCTGACAGGAACAAGCGCTTCTCTAGAAGCCACCACCATAATTTCGTCCATTACTTCTCCTAAATTAAGCTTTTTCAGAAAATGACTCACATGATAATTATGCTGCTCTGCATCCATACGGTTCATCAGTGGTTTTAGTTTATGTTCAATGTTATAAAGGATAATCGAACGACATTTTACATGTGCTAATTCTTCTAGATTTTTTGGCCGTTCTATAGGTTGTATGGCATTTCTCAGCACTTGAGCCCCATTTTTTTGTACCCACTTTTCTAGATCGGGGGTCAATGCCCATTTTTGCAAAGCAGGATCCAAATAACATTTATCATGCCATATCATCTCTAGTGCTTTTAAAATTAAGCAGGGATTGCCTGGTATTTTTTCTAGATCAAGTACACGCAGCTTCTTTTCATGGATATCTTGTATATATTTAAATTCTCTTGGCATCTTAATTATTTTTTCACAAGTTTTATCGAACCAACGAAACTCATCCGTCGGCCACACACACTCCAATTCAAGCTGATTGACTGTAAAATCTACAGACCAACCTAGAGGTAAATTGAAAGAACTCACCATGTCTATATGCTCTCCTGTTGGAAGGCGGCCTGTTGTAAGAAAATCAAAGTGCTTGCTTGGACGAAATGAAAGAGGGGCTGCAACATCACTACGATCCGCATCTACCACAGAATCCCAATCTTTAGGTTGCTCGTTACGTATCATTCCTCGAACAGCACCTCCTCTCCATCGAATAGGTTTATTTAATTTACGCACAGAGGCAGATGTAAACTCTCTGATACTAGGGGGTAGGTAAAGCTGAGGAGGAATAATAGATCGACTAAATAAACCAGCCCCTGGAGCATAGGTCTTAGTCTTATTCTTATTCTTTCTTCGCTTACTGCGAGAAGATGCTGTGCCTAACTGCCCCAAAACTCGTCCTAAATCAGGTATATCATCAAGATTTATTGTTACTACTTCTCGCTCAGCAGGCTTACCAACATTCGTAGCCTTTTTTTGAGAACACGCATTATCTACTTGTCCCAAAGGCCGCCCTAATTCAGATATATCATGAACTACTACTGTGGATGCTTGTGGTTTAACCGTATTTGTCTTAACACCAGAGCTTTCTTTTTTTCCAAATACCTTCCTTGTCTGCTCCATAGATCGTTTTAATTTACGTATCTCTTTTATTTCTGCTTCTAATGCTATTCGCTCCTTTGTCTCAGAAGACCAGTCTTTGGGTGATTTGTTCTGGTGCCACTCCTCAGGGCTCTTGAATGCCTGCGCTCGCAATCGACCTATTTCTAATATGCTTAATCGCTGAGATACAACAAGCTCTCTACGTTCCAAGAGTTTTAAAAAGTATTCGCTTCTTTCAGAAACCATACTGGTAGACTTATCTATATCCTCTTTCTCTTTACCTATTTCCGCTACTTGTGTCCATTGTTGGTGCACTTTCTCTGCTTCAGCCCGATGTTGGTTTATGCCACGACAAGCTAATTCTTTAATGTTTCTAGAATGACGAGCTGCTTTGGCAAGACGAGCCTCTTCAGCACGATATATTGCTTCGCCGGCATCTGCAGGAAGTTTATTTAGGAATTTCTTTTTATGTTCACGCATTAATTCAATGAGATGTATTTCGATATAGATAAGATGCACAAGTAGTTTAGTTTCTAAATTTTTTACGATTTTGAGTACATTTGCACATCCTTCTTTAGCTTCTTCATACCTTTCCTGCCCTATATCAAAACGAATTTCCTCCAATCGCTCCTTCTCTGAAGGAAGTACATTTTTATATCGATATGTTAATAATTGCCATTTTTCTGCCTGCTCCTGTTCCTCCTCTGCCTCACATCTTGTATCGATATCCGATGCCTGCTCGATTAATATTTGACTCATCTTTTTTTGATTAGCAACAAACTCTCTAAAAGCAACTTGATCTGGCGTCATTTCTGCATTTGACATGCGTTCAGACCGAACAAGTTGCTTATGTGTGTTGTCAGAAAGTTCTTTTCTTTTACGCATTCCCTCTAATAATTCCGCACGCTCTTTCGAAAAGTCATGATACAATACTTGCAGATCAAGTATTACATTTCCTTCAGCATTTCTTTCAATCGCAATTTCACGTTGCCCTGCATTTAAACAAAACCCAACCAACACTAAAACAATACTTATTAAGCTGCAGTGTGCTACATGCGTTGGCATATCTTGAGCAAGACCTATCAAGCTGCTACACCCCTCCTTCATTGATGTATTTTGAGCGCCGGTCTTAATATACAAGGCTCGAACACGCAGCAACGTGGCAAACACATCCGATAGTTGCGAAGTATTATCTGGCAAACTTGCACCCATCTCCATATCTAGCTGAGCAACGAGACTTGAAGATAGACGTATTTTTTCGAGCATAGATTTTTGATCTGATTTAGAAAAAACTTCTTTTTTTGGATCTAACTTACTCTGTAATCGTTTTGCTATTTTAGCTTGCCTTTCATTTACATAACTTACTTGTAAACCCTCACACGATTTTTCCTTTTCAGAGCTTCGAAAATTCAGAATACTTTCAATAAGTTCTGACCATATTTTAGGGACAGGGGCTTGTTGTATTTTGTCTGGCAGAAATTTACTTGCTCTTTCCCTAAGTTTTTTAACACGAGTTCCTCTAAGCTTTGTAATAGCAGCTTGTAATTCTTTATCTCGTCTTTCACCATTCACCGGATCATAAAGTAATGCATTTAAAAATTGTTCAATTAAATTTACTGAATGTTGTATTTCAACCTCTAGTATTTTATTTTGGCGCAAATCAGCGGAAATTTTTTCTATCTCAGATAACGCAGAATCCACGCGATCTAATATATTGTTTATATCATCGATGGACATACCGCCATGCCCCATCGGGATTTCAACATTTATTTCTCCAGATGCTAGCCTATTGAACACTAAATGCTGCCGCATGAAACGAGATATTATCGCCAAGTGGTTTTTTATTTTTTCTTGCCAAATAAATACACTTATTTTTTTCTTAATCGTATTAGCTGAAGATAAAAAATTTATTCTTTCTACTGACGTCATAATTTTCACAATACTATCCCAATCATTTTCTGGGATCATATTCAAGTCTGAAAGTAGCTTATTAAGGAAGGTTGTTTGAAGTGAATATTGCTGTATGTCCTGCTTAAAAGATAAATTTGCGTTTACGAAGTCTTCCGCAGAGAATAAAAAGAATGCCGAAATATTATGCCAGTGCATTTGAATTTCTTTTACTCTGCAGCAGATTGACCAGAATTCAGGGGTTTCTGCTTGCAACGCTACTTCTTGCTCTGCTGTAAGCATTATGGCACATATATCTAATAAAGGTATTTCTTTACTAAAATAAGGCTCTATCTTATTTCTAGTATTACAAGACAATGCATCAACAAAATTTTGCATACTGCTATCTACAGGAGCGTATAGGTGTTTTACTATGTTGAAGAATATATCGGAGAGATCGGAAAAAAATTCAGATTGAGCTTGAGTTAAGGTATCAGGCGGCGATTCTATCAAACCGAACTTTTTATGAATTGATTTTTTCAAAAGGTTATTGGTTTCTTCTTCTGATTTATTACTTCCTTTAGATACCTGTATTAGGGTTAACAAGCCAAAAAACCAATCCGGCAATTGAAAATTATCTGTAAATTCGTCAAACGTATCTTTAAAGCCTTCAAGCATATCCATTGAAATAAATATTTTGATGATGCGCTTCACAAAATCATTAACAGTTTCAGACTCAACTTCGTCATGTTTTTGTTCCTGCAAAAGCTCTGGTGACTGTATTGGGGAAGAAACTGCTTGAACAGCTTGTATTTCTGAATTTCTTATAAGCTCTACCGCTATTATTGCAAGTTCATCTAAAAAATCTTGAGTGGATTTATTCTCACAAAAGAAAGGGTTTCCATTTTCATCTAATGCAGCAGCTGGAATTGGCAAACCCGCAGCTCGTCTGATACTGTTTCCAATCTCCAAATTCCACCGAATATCTTTTTCGCGTTGTAACAGTTCATCCTCATTTTTCTCTTCTCTTTCTAAAACTTCTGTGGCCGCAATTTGCTCCATTAAAACTTTAGTAAGTATAGGAATATCAGCTTCTTTTATTATTGTTAATCGAATTTCTTGTGACATAGGATATCTTTATTTTTTTCATATACGAACCGCTTAAAGATGCTGCTTTTCACATCCATAAAATCATCAAAGCGGGGCTAAAAGGGAGAATAAAAAGCTAGGATAAGAAATTTCTTATAGGATCAACTATGTCTTAGATTGCCGCGTCGCTATCGCTCCTCGCAAAGACGATTTATAAAGTCTCTAGCCTGTCTTTGTGAGCCCCTTAGCTCGTCTTTGCGAGCGCCTTTTGCGAAGCAATCCAGGAAATATATATCCTCGAAGGGTCCGGTCCTGCGGGATGTTAGATTTTTTTCTCGATTGCCACGCCGCTATCGCTCCTCGCAAAGACGAAAGACCAGATTGATTACGAGTGAAAAAAATCTCGTCATTTGTCGATAATGCTGTGGTGCTTGTTATAGTTTCTCTAATTTTAATACCACTTCCGCTAACCGTTTCCCAGATGCTCTACATAAACGTTTCTCCTCATCGCTCAATGGCCGGTTACTTTCTGGTCCTGCTGTGTGGCTTGCCCCATATGGCGTTCCACCAGTTTTTGTTTGATTGAGGTCAGATTCAGTATAGGGAATGCCCAATATCATCATGCCATGATGCAGCAAGGGTAACATCATACTCATAAGCGTCGTTTCCTGCCCACCGTGTAGACTGGAGGTAGAAGTGAAAACAGTTGCTGGTTTCCCAGATAATGCGCCGGACATCCACAATCCGCTGGTGCTATCCCAAAAATACTTCATAGGTGCAGCCATGTTACCGAATCGTGTGGGACTACCAAGCGCAAGCCCTGAACAAGCTTTTAAATCGTCCAGCGTCGCATACGGAGCGCCTTGGTCAGGGATGCTAGGCTGTGTTGCTTCGCATACGGTAGAGACAGGTGGCACTGTTCGCATGATAGCCTCTATACCGTTAACACTTTCAACACCATGTGCAACTTGCTCAGCCATTTTTTCAGTGGCACCGTAACGGGAGTAATAAAGTATGAGTATGTTTGACATATATAATACCTCTCTTATTTCAAGATACTAGGCGTAATACGCCGGTTTTATGTGCTCCATTGTTCACATACATACTACATAGCTTTTGCACACTTAAAGTGAGACAACGGAATGAGGGTAAACAGTAAACAGGGTAGTGCCCTATTTTTTCTCTTGCAAGTTTTCTCGCCTTAGTTAAGATGCGACTAGGCTGACCTTACCTACTTGAGAGAAAAAGAGAATGACCAACTACGCGTCTTTGCAGAATGTTTTTTTGATTGCCATGCCACAACTATCAGATTCTATTTTTTCACAGTCTGTCATTTATTTATGGGAATACAACGAGCAAGGTGCAACAGGAGTGATTATTAACAAGCCTACGAATGTCCAGTTAGGGGAGTTATTGAGGGAGGTCGACGTAAAAAAGATGTCGTGGCATGCCGAGAACTATGCCGTGCTGTGTGGTGGTCCTGTTGTGCCTGAACAAATCTTTATTATCCGTCGTCACCATCGCGGCATTAAGGATCCTGAAGGCAATATGCTCTACGAAATAACCATTTCTTCAACACGCCAGGAGCTCGCTAAGCTGGCCATTGATGAGTGGAAAGACGAAGCGATCATTACTTTAGGCTGTGCCTCTTGGCTACCAGGACAGCTAGATAAAGAATTGGCCAATAATGACTGGTTGGTTGCGCCTTTCAATGACGAAACTCTTTTTGGAACAGCGCTTGAGGACATAGGCAACCGAAATAGTGCTGATGCCTGGTATAACGCCGCTGCCAGATCGGGCATTGATTTAAAACGTTTATCCAGAGACGTTGGCCATGCTTAGGGGAGACAACCTTTGACGCATCAAACAGTACTAGGTTTTGATTTTGGCTCAAAATGTATCGGCGTTGCCGTCGGACAGACTGTCACGCATACGGCCAGCCCTTTAAGTGTGGTTAAAGCACAGGCCGGCACGCCTAATTGGGACGACGTGAATAGTCTTATCACACACTGGAAACCTGATGCTTTGATGGTTGGCATGCCTTTTGCTAAAGATGGCTCTGAGCAAGACATCACGCGCGCAGCCAAAAAGTTCTGTGACCAGCTACGTGAGCGCTATGGCCTCAAGGTGTACGAGATAGACGAGCGTTTTACAACCAAAGAAGCTAGGCAGTGCTTGTTTGAACAGGGTGGATATCGCGCATTAGATAAGTCTTCAGTGGATGAATGGTCTGCTAAGTTGATTGTTGAGAGTGGATTGCATATGCTGGAAGCGCCATAACCTATTTTTGCGGACGAATCTGTTCCCACCAATTTAATGGACCATCTCCCAGCAAAGGTTAGAGAGGATTGGCCTAATAGCCTGAAAATTAGAACAATAAAGCCATCACTATATGGAAAATGTATGAAAATAGAGCTGTCTAATTGTCTATCTATCAAACTACTCACTTCAGAC
>JAQSWO010000032.1 GCA_029266595.1 Gammaproteobacteria bacterium | reverse complement strand
GGTCGCAGGATCATTTAAATAAATTCTTTGGTCGTCAAAACCTTCAATCACCACAAAATGATTAAATTCCCAAAAGGCAATAACCGGAAACGTAAGCTCGCTTAGAGCATCCGCTTCTATTTTCGCACCCTGGGCTTGTAAACCATAATGCCGTGCTGCTTTCAACATGTTGACTGCTTTGCTACCGTCACGAGATACACCGCAAATGACGCGCAGTTCTTCTAGTGGGATATACAACCCATAAAAAGCCAACACTACACCCAGCGCAGCCGCGCCACATTCTGTCGCTTCCATTTGCAACATAACGGGTGTTGTCACTCTAGTAGCTTTATTTGTTTCAGTAGAAGTTAATTTGGAAAATCGCGATAACAAACGTTTTAATAAAGCGATGAATACGTTCATTCTACCCCCAGCAATTTTTTAAGCGCGGGGATAACGAGTGTAATGGGGGCCTGCTTCCGAATGGTTATTGTGGCAGCGGCGAGAGTGCCAGGAGTGATGAGTTGTTTTGGCCCTTTTGAAGACGTCCATTTTAGACCGCTAAACGTTTTATCACTATTGTCTAAATGAATACGTACTTCAATTGGGGGCTCTTTTTGTGTGAATTTTTTTACTAAATCTTTATTTTGTAACGTGGCCAATATGGCTTCTGGTGTCGCTGGAAAAGAGGCAACGCTCACGACTTTGCCATAAATGCTACCAAATTCTGCTTTCTCCACAGTAGTAGGCGATACTTGCGCCTGCATTCCTACTTTAACTTGCTTACCCAATTTTGGCGGTAAATAAACCAGCGCATCCAATCCTTTTCCATTGCTGGCAATACTGACAAGTGGCAAACCTGTTTCAGCAATACTGCCTACAGCGATGGGAATATGCGTGATGACGCCGGAAATAGGAGATACAACGGTACTGGAAAGTTTGAGTCGTGTTTGTAGATTTGTAAACTTTAATTGCTCATCAGCGACTTTAATAGCCAAGGTGCGGAGCTCATCCACTAATTGCGCAACAAAATTATCTTGTGCTACTTGCGCCTGAATGATTTGATTAGAGAGATTTTCTATTTCATTTTGAACGCTATAGTATTCTGCGCTGGTTTGCACAACGTTCTGGCGCGTTTCAAGACCTTTCTTAAATGCACTTTCTCTTACCTTTAACAAACTTAGCAGATTTTCGGCTTTAATTTTCGCATTATCTATCGCACGCTGCTGTGATGCTTGCTGCTCTACAGTTTGCTCTTGACGTATCGCAATCTCATGCTGTGAATCAGTAAACAATGTCCTATATTTTGTTTGCAATTCAATCAGATATTTTTGAGTGGTTTGGATTTCATCTGAAATATCACGGCGAGATAAAACGACTAAAGGTTGCCCTTTTTTTACTGCATCACCTGTCTTAATGAGGAAGCGATCCACCTGACTGGGACCATCAGGTGCAACAGCGCTATAAATATCACCCCCACCTGCGAGCAAAATACCATAGCTATCTGCTTTGGTTGGCACGCTACCAAATATAGACCAAAGAAATAGAAAAAATAAAATGGCGTAGCAGGTATTAGCTGCAATCCATGCCTTTGGTGTGACAACTTGTATGAGCTGGTCTAACTGCTCGGGAGAATTCAAAGCTTCTAGCGCTTCCTTGCGAAATAGATTGGTATTTGGCACACACGATCCTTGTTGTGGAGTATTAGTATTGGCATCCGAATCCGAAGATGAGCCCGGATGCTAAGCTATTTCCACTTCACAGTTCAAGATCCTGGCAAGAAAACTCCTGATACCTCTACTCCTTTAATAATTGCCACTTCTAAAAGCATCTTGGAACTGCCCCGTTACTTTTTTGAGTGTTTCATAAGTACGCTCCCATTCTGAAAAATTAGGTGGTTCTGCTTTGACTGCGTCCTGGAAATCTTTTAAGGCGCTCTCTAATTTTGGCAGGCGCACATACGCAACACCTCCTAGCACCCGATGAAGTTCAGCACGAAGTACTTTGGCATCTCTAGCTGGATAATATTTCTCAATCGTATGCATAGCATTTATCATGTCATCTGAAATCAGCAATAATATTTCACGAGCCATATCTTCATTTCCTCCCGTCATATGCACGCATCCTTGCCAATCAATCACTACCCCATTTGTTTCTGCAATATCTTCCGCGACATTATTTTTTTGCTGTGAGCACTCTTTGTGAAAAACAAAACGTTGAAAGATTTGCTCTAACATTAGTGGATAAGCAGGTTTACTGCATACCTCTTGCATCCCTGCGTCTAAACATCGTTGTCGCATCATTGAATCATCCGCATGGCCTGTTAACGCAACAATAGGGACTTGCGATTTTTTAGGATGACTAAGTGTACGAATTTTTTGAGCTACCTCGACTCCACTTATGTCTGGCAAGCCAACGTCCATCAAAACAAAATCGTAAGTATTATCTCGCGCTTTATTGATAGCTTCAGCGCCATCGGTAGCAACATCAACGGCACATTGAAAAGATTGCAATGCCGTTTTCAAAGCCATTGCAGCAGGTATACTATCTTCCACAATCAAAACATGGCTTGAAGGAGATACTAAGTTTTCTGATGAAGATGTTGTGGATTGAGGAATAGAATGGATTGCAGGAACTCGAATTGACTGGCGAGGTTTATCAACAGTATCGGAGACAATGAATGGTACTGTTATAGTAAAGCATGTCCCTTTCCCTATTTCACTTTCAACTTTAATATCACTACCCATCGCAGCCAAATATTGTTTAACTGTATAGAGCCCTAACCCTGAGCCTTTATATACGCCTTCATATGAAGGGGTTAGCCGTGAAAATTGTTCAAAAATAGTTTCAAATTTATCTTTAGGGATACCCATGCCGGTATCTTCTATAGAAATCTGCACTGTTACTTCATCGCTTTTCTTATAAGATTTAGGCGCATTTTCTAATAAATTCATTTTTATTTTGACATAACCAGTCTTCGTAAATTTCAGCGCATTACTAATGATATTGAGTAATGCGCGGTCTGCATAACTTCTGAGTCCCTTTACATATTTTGGCACTCTTGCATCAATTTCTGAAATTAAATCTAACTTTTTACTTTTCGCCACGGGTTGAAGTAATTCAATATTGTGTTGCACTAAATCATGCAAATCAAAAGATTCTGGCAGCTGGTCAACAGCACCATATTCTAAGCGAGTCGCTTCTAAAATCTCATTACATAATTGCAGCAGCTGATCGACGGAACTCATCAATATATCGCTGTCATTTTTTATATGCGCCGTTAAATCTTGGGCCAACTTTAAACAATCTTCCCTGGTAAATAAGGTATTACCTTTTAAGACAGTCTCCGTATTGTGTGCGATATTCAATAAATCCTGAACCATTCCAATCATGCCAGTAATAGGCGTGCGAATATCATGACTCATATTAGCAATAAATTTTGACTTGGCATGACCAGAAAGCTCGGCAGCTTCTTTGGCTAAACGTAACTCTTCCATTCTTTTACGTTCACTAATATCAATTGAAATGCCGACTACACCAGTTATTTCTTTATTCTTATTAAAAATAGGCACTCGGCTAGTTAAGAATTGCACGAGCTCCCCATCTTTTCCTTTTAAAGGCGGCTCTTCCACATTTAGCTTCGGCTTTCCAGTGCGTATTACTTCTAAATCATCATTTTTGAAAGATTCACTATCTGATTTCTTCCAAGCGCCCATTTTCTCAAAATCTTCGTAAGTTTTGCCAATTACATCAGAAGGAGATTTAAATCCCATGAACTCACTTGAATTTTTATTGGCTCCTAAATAAATGCAATTTTTATCCATCCAATAAACATTTCCCGGCATACACTCAATGATACTCATTAAATGATGATGAATAGCATAAGCATACTCCTCTGCAGAATGACATTCTTTTGCTGATTCGCCTAAAACTTGTTGGCTTAATTTTTTCAATAAGGTCAATTCATTTTGATTAAACTTTTCTGCAGTTTTTTTTAATTTTCCAAGTTCTTCTACTCCAAAAAAAAGATAATACCTAGATTCTTTATCGCATAATATTTTGATATGCCAATGAATATTAATCGTTTCCCCATCTATCAACATGACAGAATTAAAATTCTTTTTTTCAACATTCTCTTTTATTTTATGCAAGTCGCAAAGCGATATCGGAAAGGAAATTTGCAGCTGTTTTAAAAATTTAAAATAATTAATACCGCATATTTCACTTCGCTGTTGTTTGTATAATTTGGCGGCTGACTCACTAAGATTGAGGATGGTGCCGTCCTCAGCTAGCAATATGATGAAATCACTCGTACTTTGCATTAACTCATAAAGGAGTTTTGATTCTATATTTGCATTGCTTTTCATAATTAGCCGCTCTCAAGATATCATGCATTTTTTTGGCAACAGACTAGAACCTGTTGCAACCCTACTATGCTGAATGTGTCGCCATTGCTACGGCGCTCGAAAGCTTGCCCCAGCCCGCTGCTTTAAGCAGAGATCGGCAAATCTCACTTTACGACGTAACAGACCCTAATAATTCTTTTAATTCCTCTTCCGATAAAATCGTTATACCTAGCGCTTGTGCTTTAGTTAATTTGGAGCCCGCATCTTCTCCCGCCACCACATAATCTGTTTTGGCAGAAACGCTTCCGCTAACCTTTGCACCTAACGCTTGCAGTGTTGCTTTAACTTCTTCCCTAGGATGGCTGAGCGTGCCCGTTAGCACAAATATTTTTTTATCGAGTATTTGTTTTGTTTGGCTAACTACGTGTTCATTCCACCAAACGCCTAGCGTCTGTAATTTTTTTATTATTTCACAGTTATGCACTTGACGAAAAAATGCAGCGATATTTTGTGCAACAACCGGGCCTATGTCGCTAACTCCTTCTAGATCTGCTTGGCTTGCAGAAATGATTTTTTCCAATTGTCCAAAATGTGATGCTAGATTTAATGCAGTGGCTTCACCTACCTCTCGTATACCTAAGGCATATAAAAATTTTGGCAAGGTAGTTTGTTTGCTTGTTTCTAAAGCTGCTATTAAGTTCTGCGCTGACTTTTCTCCCATACGCTCTAAGCCAATTAATTGGTGTAGTTGAAGTGTGTAGAGATCGGGAATTTCTTTGACGAAATTATGCTCAATCAACTGTTCAGCAATTTTGTCTCCTAGGCCATCTATATTCATGGCCTTTCTGGCAGCAAAATGCTTGATGGTTTCTTTCAGCTGTGCACGGCAAAAAAGTCCGCCAGTACACCTAACGACAATTTCTGTGTCAGGTTTAATGACTTCAGCGCCACACACAGGGCAAATTTTAGGAAATGCAATAGGCTTTGTATTTTCTGGTCTTTTATCGAGCACAACTGAAACCAAATAAGGGATCACATCCCCGGCCCTCCTGATAATTACGGTATCACCCACCCGAATGTCTTTTCGCCAGACCTCTTCTATGTTGTGCAAACTGGCATTGCTCACCGTTACACCACCGACAAATACAGGGGCAAGCCTTGCAACAGGTGTTAGCGCGCCTGTTCTACTGACTTGAAAGGCGATGTCTTGTACTTGTGTAATTTCTTCTCGTGCAGGAAATTTATGTGCAATGGCCCAGCGTGGCGCCTGCGTGACGAAGCCTAGTGCTTTTTGTTGTATGAGGCTATCTACTTTATAGACAGCTCCATCAATTTCATAACCCAATGTTTCTCTCTTGTGTTGTATTTCTTGATAATAGACAAGGCAGTTTTGTATATCGGTAACATGCTCGATTTCAGGGTTGACAGGAAACCCCCAAGCTTTTAATTGCATGAGCATATCGTAGTGTGTCGAAAAGATATTTTCTTCACTGATTTTTCCAATAGCGTAACAAAATAGTTTGAGGGGCCGTTTCGCAGTAATTTTTGGGTCTAATTGCCGAAGGCTTCCTGCGGCAGCATTGCGAGGATTCACGAATTCTTTTTCACCGAGGGTATGTGCTTTTTGGTTGTAGGCATTGAAGTCGGTGATAGGCATATATATCTCGCCTCTCACTTCTATTTTTTCGGGATGGTCTTTCCCTCGTAATTGTAGAGGGACACTGCGAAGAGTCCGAACGTTTTGCGTAATATCTTCACCGACGAAACCATCCCCTCGAGTGGCTGCACGTATCAACTTCCCTTTTTCATATAATAGGCTAACAGCAACACCGTCTATTTTGGGCTCGCAAACGTAGGTAATCGGTTCGTTTATTTTAAGGCGTTGGCAGATGCGTTTGTTAAAAGCATGAACGTCCGCGTCATCGAAAGCATTCTCAAGTGATAACATGGGCTGTTCATGTTGGACGGTGGGAAAACTGGAAAGCGCGACACCGCCTACACGTTGCGTGGGAGAGTCTGGTGTGATGAGTTCAGGGTGATCGGCTTCAATTTGCTTGAGCCTAAGCAATAGTCGATCGTATTCTGCATCAGGGACAGAAGGATCATCTAAAACATAATAACGATAGCTGTGTTCTATAAGTGCTTCACGTAGCGTTTGGAGTTCTGTTTGTAGATCCTTCATACCCAAAAACCTCCTGGTAATAGCTCACTTTCCATCACGGAAAATGAAAAGCGAGATATGGTAATAAGATCCCCTCTCATTCGAGACGTTTGTGCCTTCCCTCTGGGAGAGGGGTGGACTGAACGATTTAAGCTTCTTCCAAGTGTGCTTGCCAAGCCTCAACCTTCTCAGCAGTCAATGGGACTTTATGCTCATCTAATAAGTAGCCACCTAAGGTGTCTACAAGCTCCTTAGCTGTACTTAACATCATATTATAGATTTGCAGGGGGTCTTGGTGATCTCCTGTTTGCATAAATAAGGTGAGCGCAGGCGAGCTAAACACACCCATTTTAGGTAGCTCAAACGTTCCAGGTGCTACAGCAGATATTAGGCTGAATAACACTTCATCTCGGTTGATTAGTTTTTGATAGCGATGAAAGACCCCAGTTCGGTTATAGCGAAGCCCGGATGTGAGAAGTGCTTGTAATAATTCATATCCTTTGTAGGGCTTATGCTCTGCCGCACGTAACGTAATAGTAATTACTTCGTTTTTACGTTCCCTGCGAGGACTTTCTTTCGGGGAGCTAGCTTTAACAGTGTAGTCAGCCCTTGGCTCTTCTACAATATTGGCTTGTGCTTGGTAAGACTTGACCGGTGTAGATGTTTCATAGAGCACGTCTATGACTTCGTGATCGCTTGTGTTGTCACTAATGAACAAACCTTCGTCTACTTCTGATCCATTGAGGAGAGATCCCTGTCCAGGAAGTTTTTTCCTACGATTTATTTTAGGCTGCCTCGTCGCGCGTATGACGCCAAGGGCCACGATGGTTACGAGTAGGGCAAGCAGGATGTAACTGGTCATGTTTATAGGTTCTCCGTCTATCGCACTAGGGCTGTTGCAATTCTACTATATGAGGTTAGCTTAACATCGAAGTCATCTCCTATATAGAAACGGCCATAACCTGACCGTTTGTGCCAATCTTCGCAAGGAGGTGACCTATTGCTTAACGTCAGTTTTCTGTGTTCAAAGCTGACCGATTTTTAGCTGATCAATTCGGGGCAACTTTACCTTAAAGTTGAGGGGTATGAAAGTGACAGAGATGAACTAAGGTCTATTTACAATTTGCTAGATTGAAGTGGGATTTGTTGGCTTCTAAGCACCAAAGCTATGGTGTTAACAAGCCCTGCTATTTTTCTTCTATGGCTGCAATTGCTTGTTCTATATCTACTGAAACTAATCTTGATGTTCCTGGTTCATGCATAGTGACCCCAACCAATTGTTTAGCCATTTCCATAGTCACTTTGTTGTGACTGATAAATAGAAACTGCACGGAAGAGGACATAGCTTCAACTAAACGGCAAAACCGGCCTACATTGGCATCGTCCAGCGGCGCATCGACTTCGTCCAGTATACAAAAAGGTGCAGGATTAAGCTGAAACAATGCAAAGACTAACGCAATCGCGGTCAGGGCTTTTTCTCCACCAGACAGCATGTGTAAGAGCGCATTCCGCTTGCCTGGTGGTTGTGCGCGGATTAATACGCCAGCGCTCAACACTTCATCTCCCACAAATTCTAGCGAAGCATTTCCGCCATTAAACATTTTGCTGAAAAGAACTTTAAAGTGCTCATTGGCTTGTTCAAATGTTTCTTTGAGGCGAGCGCGAGATTCTTTGTCAATTTTTTGGATGGCATTTTCTAATGTGGTTAGGGCTTCACAGAGATCTTGGTCTTGACTGTCCAGATAAATTTTTCGTTGAGAAAGTTCTTCGTACTCTTCAATGGCTGCTAAATTGATAGGGCCCAAACGTTGAATTTTCGCATCTATATCAGCGGTTTTTTCCTGCCAAAGAACCGCTGTGGCATCTTCAGGCAGGCCTATTTGTGCGTCGGCAATGGTATACCCTGTTTCTTTAATCTGCTCTAGCTGATTTTCTAGGTGGGTTTGCGCGCTGCTCTGTGCAATACGAATCTTTTCCAGTCCTTCGCGCAACACTTGTACGTGCTGTTCTGAGTCTGTTCTTTGTTTTTCCAACATTGCGAGCTGTTCATTCATTTGGGTGACTTGCTCTCTTGCCTGATTTAAATCTTTTTCGAGATTAAGCCGCTTTTCTAGTAATGCTTGTAAATCAATTTCTAGCTCAGGCAAGGGAGTGGATAAACTTTCTTTGCGTACTTGCAGCGCGTCGCGTTGAGCGTTGAGTTGATTACGCTGTTGTTGCGTTCTACCGATATTTTCTTGCAAATAGTGCTTTTGATTTTCCATGCCAGATAGCCGGATGAGGGATTCATCGACCTTTTGCTTTTGTATGCGGACGGACTCTCTCAACGTATTGAGTTGCGCTCTTTCAAGATCTTGCGCTTGTGATAGGACAATTTTCTGCTGTTGATAGGTTTCCTGCTCTGCTTGAGATTGTTCAACGATTTCCTTGAGGTGAGCAAGCTGTGTATTTGCTTGCCGTAATTGCTCCTTTTGTTCTTCTATATCTTGCTCAAGGACTGCCTTTCTCTTTTCTATTTGTGCTAACTCTGCTTGTTTAGCACTGAGATTGGCATGTAGCTCACTGTAGGCACTTGAGGTTTCTCTAAATTCACGCTGGTGTATGTCACGACTTTCTTCTAGTTCAGACAGGCTATCTTGTCCTTGCCGAGTTTGCTCATCTTGCATGGCCAATACAGCTTCTTGTTTCTTGATGTGTTCGGCTATCTCTTTAATGCTTTGCTGACGCTGTAGAACACCTGCGGTTTCATCTTTAACCTTATTGATGCGCACCCAATAGGGTGAAAACCATATGCCATCACGCGTGATGATAGAGGCTTCCGCGCTTAATTGAGAAAGCATGTTCAATGCTTCCGTCGTAGTATCGGCAATATAAATACCTGCCAATAGATTATGCACACATAATGGCGCCTTAACCTTAGTGGCTAATAGGTTAGTATCCAGAGGGGAAGTTTGTATCGCAGCATTAGTATTGAATAGGGTTAATCTACCATCCGTAATATGATTTGCGACGGTGTTGAAATCTTCTAATGTGTCTGTGCAGATCGCTTCAAGATAAGGTGCGAGTGCTGTTTCTACAGCCGTTTCCCAACCACTTTCTACTTCCAGTGATTCAACTAAACGTGGCCTTTCTGACCAGCCATGGTTGCTTAGCCATTTCTCGGTGCCTGCATCATGTTTTTTTACTGCAGCTTGCTGAAGGGCTTCTAGCGATACCTTTTGATGGTGCAGTTTTTGTAGTCCTTGCCTCGTTTCATCGCGCTCAGCTTGGTATTGTGCGTTGTTTTGGCGTTGGTGCTGTATGTCTTCGTTAACTTTGCTAATGCGCTCTTGCAAAGCCTCCAGTGTCATTTTCAATGTAATCGATTGATGAGAGAGGGTGTCAAGTGCTTCAGGGGACATGTCGGACTTAAGAGCTTGGTGCTGTGCAACCAACTTGTCGATATGTGTTTCTATATTTTCTATTTTTTGCTGTAAGTGATGGGCTTGCGAAGTTTCTAATTTGACTTTTTGTTCAACTCTGGAAAGTGATACTTGAAAATTGTCTCTCTCTATTTGGTTGTGCCTTTGAGTTTCTTCAGCTTGCTCAAGGGTCATTTGTATTTGGACTAGTGCCTCTTTTGCGTTTTCTGCTTCTGGCTTGGTAGCTTCTAATTCAGCACTCAAAGTAGCAATTTTCGCGGTATCTTCTTGGTAATGTTGTTCTGTTTCATGCCAGGCTTGTTCTACTCTTTCTAGATCTTTCAGTAGTTGTTCAGTATTTTGCTTAATGTTTTGGATCATTTGCTCTTTCTTGGCAATGTCCGTGCCTAACTGGTAAAAATCTGCTTGTACCAGGTTAAAATTCTGATTGGCTTCAGTCTGTTTGACTCGTACTTGTTCGATATTTAGATCTATATGACGTTGCGTCGCGATGCTTTCTTCTAGTACCGTGGTCTGAGTATTGAGATGCTGGTTTTGTTCTTCAATACGCTGGGTTAAGGATGAATACTCCAATACGTGCCATTGTGCTTTGAGTAAACGCTGTTCCTGTTTAAGTATTTTGTAGCGTTCTGCAGTGCTTGCTTGGCGTTTTAGACGCTCTAGTTGTTTTTGAATTTCTTCTCTTAAATCTGAGAGCCTGTCTAAATTTTCTCGCGTATTTCTAATGCGCGTTTCTGTTTCTTTCCTTCTTTCACGATACTTAGAAATGCCAGCAGCTTCCTCAAAATGTGAGCGCAACTCCTCAGGCTTGCTTTCTATAAGCTGGGAAACCACACCCTGCTCAATGATAGCGTAGCTTGAAGGACCTAAACCTGTGCCTAAAAAGAGATCTGTAATATCGCGTTTTCGGCATTTTACGCCATTAAGATAGAACTGAGACTGGCCATCACGGCTAATTTCGCGTTTGATCGAGATTTCATTATAGTTGGCATAGGCAGCGCCTAGCTTTCCTTGAGTATTGTCAAATACGAGTTCGATGGAAGCTTTCCCTACAGGCTTTCTATGAGTAGATCCATTAAAAATAACATCTGTAAGCGAAGCACCACGAAGCTGTTTGGCGGAACTTTCTCCGATTACCCAGCGCACAGCATCAACAATGTTGGACTTACCGCAACCATTAGGCCCAACAACCGCGGTCAAATTGCTTTCCAGTAATACAACCGTGGGGTCAACAAATGATTTGAAACCCGCCAACTTTATTTTTTTTAACCGCATGTTTAGGACCAAGATGATTGCTAGAGGTGATAGATATTGGGGTTGCTAACGTCACTAGAAGGCTGAGCCGGAATTTGTCGAGCCCTATTTAAAGCAAGCTGAAACAAGCTTTTGAACACCTTAGTAGCACGCTTTACTGAATGGGCCGTAAGCAACAGAGCAATAGAAAAACGGCGAATTATGCCCAGCATAGTAGAATTGTCAACAACCTTAGATTTTTTAAACCTTCAACTTTTATTTACATTGTATAGTGACGTTTTAGATTACACCCACCTGACAAACAAAAATATAAAGATAGTGTGATTTTAGGGCATTCTATGTCATAGAATTTAATTTAGATTTAAATATAAGTAAATATTTTTTTATGCGATTTTTTAGGAGGAAACATCGAGAAATTAACGGAACAATATCTTGCCAAATATTCGTTGAAAGGCACTCAAATCAAATGTGATTGTCATGCCGGATCATGGCAGCAAAACCTCTTTACCTCTTTAACACAGACATTTCTTCAAGCTACTCCAGTTCAACCTCGTTATATATTTACCGGACAGGATACTCTGTACCCGACCAAAATTGAAAGGGCGAGTGGTTTTCGAGAAGGGATTTAATTTAACCCCTTGATAATTCATATAAAAATTTTTTCCGGTCAAAGAAAAAGGACAATGTCATGAAAAGTATCAACAGGTTATTGCAAAGCCTAAATGGATATTTGCCTGGCAACAAGGCTCGCAAAAATTGTTTTGCCCAGATGCTGCTTGGGACGATCAGTACGAAAACAGTTAACTTGCAAGAAATTGCTCTAGCTTGTCCAGGTCAGGCAGAATCAGTTCAAGGCATAGACGTCTACAAAGATTTTTTGCATTTTTTTAAAATGAGTATAGGAGTGCTCTAAATTAGGCGGCTATAGTAAGAGATCCAAATACTTTATAGATTATTGAACACATTGCGCGAGAACCCCAAGTGTTGTTCTCAATGAAAGCATTAAAGTTTTATTCAGAGTATAGAGTCCTTAAATTGATTAGTAGCTGCTTGTCCCTTTAAAGAATGTGGCGCTGGCCTGAAGGCAACAGATAAAAGAGGTAAGGGCGTCTTTTTCTATGCAGCCCATTCTTATAGGTATACTGGTAGCTCCCAGCTGGAACTCGTTCAATTTCTCTTAAATAAGGGCCCGAATATCAAGCAAAGATAATGATGATAGCCTTGATTAGGAGAGCAGCTTCTCTTTATATTGGAGGGATTGTGCCGTTGCTTTTAAGAAGTGGTACAGATGTTGATGCTAAAAACAAAGAGGACGAGGAAAAAAGGATTTTATTCAGGATCGACTAACTAGGAAGGAGGGGGGAACAAGAAGAAACAGAGGGAATAAACTAAAATAAAAAAAACCTGGCGGTGACCTACTTTCACATGGGGAGACCCCAAACTATCATCGGCGCAGAGCGTTTTCACTTCTGAGTTCGGGATGGAATCAGGTGGTACCCACTCGCTATGGCCGCCAGGAAGACGGTAAACAGACAACTTGCCTGTCAGAACTACTTAAGAAAAGACATCGATTAGCCCAAGATAGGGCTACATCGTACTCTCTTCAGAATTTAGTGATGTATTATAACGCGGTATCGTTCATAACAATTTAAAGCCAAAAAATTACTTTGGTGTTATATGGTCAAGTCTCACGGTCAATTAGTACAGGTTAGCTTCACACATTACTGCGCTTCCACACCCTGCCTATCAACGTCGTAGTCTTCAACGGACCTTTAGGGATATCAACGTATCCAGAGAGATCTCATCTTGAGGGGGGCTTCCTACTTAGATGCTTTCAGCAGTTATCCCGTCCAAACTTAGCTACCCGGCAATGCCACTGGCGTGACAACCGGAACACCAGAGGTTTGTCCACTCCGGTCCTCTCGTACTAGGAGCAGCTCCTCTCAAATCTCTAACGCCCACGGTAGATAGGAACCGAACTGTCTCACGACGTTCTAAACCCAACTCACGTACCACTTTAAATGGCGAACAGCCATACCCTTGGGACCGACTACAGCCCCAGGATGTGATGAGTCGACATCGAGGTGCCAAACACCGCCGTCGATATGAACTCTTGGGCGGTATCAGCCTGTTATCCCCGGCGTACCTTTTATTCGTTGAGCGATGGCCCTTCCATACAGAACCACCGGATCACTAAGACCTACTTTCGTACCTGCTCGACCCGTCAGTCTCGCAGTTAAGCACCCTTATGCCTTTGCACTCATTGCGCGATTTCCGACCGCGCTGAGGGTACCTTTGCGCTCCTCCGTTACTCTTTAGGAGGAGACCGCCCCAGTCAAACTACCCACCATACACTGTCCCTGATCCGGATCACGGACCTAGGTTAGAACCTCAAACATCTCAGGGTGGTATTTCAAGGATGGCTCCACCGAAACTAGCGTCTCGGCTTCAAAGCCTCCCACCTATCCTACACAAAGATATTCAAAGCTCAGTGTAAAGCTATAGTAAAGGTGCACGGGGTCTTTCCGTCTAGCCGCGGGTACACTGCATCTTCACAGCGATTTCAATTTCACTAAGTCTCGGGTGGAGACAGCGTGGCCATCGTTACGCCATTCGTGCAGGTCGGAACTTACCCGACAAGGAATTTCGCTACCTTAGGACCGTTATAGTTACGGCCGCCGTTTACCGGGGCT
>JAQSWO010000031.1 GCA_029266595.1 Gammaproteobacteria bacterium | reverse complement strand
TTCTCCGGCAAACATATTTCCGAACAAACGAAGTGCCAAAGAAATGGGTTTTACTATCTCTTCCAGTAAGCGAAACATGACATTAAGCGGAAACAGCCAAATACCAAAAGGTGCAGTAAAAACCTCTTTACCTAAACCCTTAAAACCTTTTACTTTGAAATTGTAGAAAAGAATTAAGAAGAAGACGCTGAGAGACAAAGCAAAGGTCATATTAGGGTCAGCTGTTGGAACAGCTTTGAAATATTCAAAGCCCATCAAAGCAGCTATTCTGGGAAGAAGATCAACAGGAAGGAGATCCATGCAATTCATCAAAAAAACCCAGGTAAAAATGGTCAACGCAAGCGGCGCGACAAGTGGGCTTCGACCGTGATAAGACTCTTTGACCAAACCACCAACAAACTCGAGCAACATTTCCACAAAGTTTTGTAACCGTCCCGGTACGCCAGAAACAGCTCGCTTAGCAACCATACGAAAGACGGTGAGAAAGAAAATGCCGAGAGCAATGGAAACAAAGAGGGTATCAAGATGCAGCGTCCAAAAGCCGTCATGCCGAAAAGACATATCATTCAAGCTAAAGGAAAGCGATTGAAGATGATGTTGGACGTATTCGCCGGAACTTATATTTTGTTGCATATCATTAATTACGATTTGTGTTTAATCATTGAACCCAAAAATAACCCCGCCTGACCACTTGCAAACCCCAGCAAAGTCGGCAATACCCCTACCGCTAAGAACTTAAAAACTAACAAAAACAGCGTGGCCATTAAAAAAAATTTAACAACCTCACTAAAATAAAACATTATCAACATTTGTTGCGGATACCTGGCACTAAAAAAAGAAAACCAGGATCTGGCAAATATCATGTTTGGAATAGAACAAATCAGGCCGCCTACAAACACAGCACCTGCAAACTCAAAACCCCTAAAAAGAGATAATAATGTAACAGAGACAATCACGAGGAGCTGACATACAAACCATCGCCTAATCGTCATTTTTGAAGAACCCAACACTGCTACAGACACATATCCCTCTCACTCAAATCATTCACCAAGCCAGAAGAGTCATCGGCCTTAAAATGCGGCGCAGTATAGTGATATTTTCACCACCCCGCAAGGCGAGAACTGCGTTATTTCAACATCATCTTTGTACGCGGCAAAATTTATCATAAAACCTTCCGACGCAGTTACACAGTAAGCACTTGAACGCATTGTTTCTATGTTTTGCCTCTCGTTCTTACGCTTGGTGTGGAAACAATCAACCGTTTCAAGTTCTGAGTGCTTATCTCCTCTTATACTTCTCCCTACTCTTTAGGAGGCTCTAGAAAAGACAGTATATCCATACTTTAAAATGGAAGTTATTTTGCCACTTTTAGCCTATCCGCTTTATCCGTTGCTTCCCAAGTAAATTCAGGTTCTTCACGACCAAAATGGCCATAAGCAGCTGTTGCTTTATAGACCGGTCGCAATAAATCTAATGCTTGAATAATGCCATGCGGCCTCAAATCGAAATGATCATGAATCAGCTGAACAATGTCGCTATCGCTGACACTACCTGTACCAAAAGTATTCACGCTAATAGATACAGGCTCTGCGACACCAATCGCGTAAGCCACCTGTATTTCACAGCGATCAGCCAAACCTGCCGCAACAATGTTTTTAGCAACATAACGACCAGCATAAGCTGCTGAACGATCGACCTTTGAAGGATCTTTGCCCGAGAAGCATCCCCCTCCATGACGCGCCATACCGCCATATGTGTCGACGATAATTTTTCTTCCGGTTAAACCACAATCACCTTTGGGACCACCGATCACAAACCTACCCGTCGGATTGATATAAAAACGCGTTTGTTTTGTCAGCCATTTTTCTGGCAGTACAAATTTAATAATTTCTTCAATGACGGCTTCTTTTACATTTGAGTCAGAAATATCGGGATGATGCTGAGTAGACAACACGACTGCTTCAATCGCAACAGGCACTCCCTTTTCATAGCGAAAGGTCACCTGACTTTTAGCGTCTGGACGCAACCACGGAAGCGTACCATTCTTACGAAGTAAAGCTTGCCTTTTCATTAGTCTGTGCGCATAAACAATAGGCGCCGGCATAAGCACGTCAGTCTCATTACTCGCATATCCAAACATTAGACCTTGGTCCCCTGCCCCTTGCTCTTCCTCACTCCCTCTATCTACTCCCATGGCAATATCTGCAGATTGTTTACCTATACTGCTCAGCACTGCACAAGACTCATAATCAAACCCTAAATCTGCGTCAGTATAGCCAATATCGTGAATGGTTTGACGCGCCAATTGCTCCACATCTACCCAAGCACTGGTCGTTAATTCTCCAGCAATCAATACCAAGCCCGTTTTTACAACGGCCTCACACGCAATGCGCGCATCTTTATCTTGAGCCAAAATAGCGTCGACAATCGCATCTGAAATCTGATCAGCAATCTTGTCAGGATGCCCTTCTGACACGGATTCTGAGGTAAATAAATGGTAATCGGCAATTTTCATTGAAGTGTCCTAATATACATATTGATCGAGACGTACGAAGACGAACCATAATGAGGCTGGATGATAGTGAGCTTTTTTGTGCCTTACGAGTTTTTCTTTGTATTTTTTTCGCTTAGACTGTCCTTTAACCCTAAGGAGAGGAAAAACATGCACAAATCAGAATCTATAGACGAACTCGTCAACAAACTCATCTCCCTCATTCCAGAGGGGGCCAGAACACTACCTGAAGATCTAAAGGCACATTTTAAGTCAGTATTACAAAGCGCCTTTAAAAAATTAGATCTAGTGACCCGGGAAGAGTTTGACACTCAAGTCAAAGTACTGCGACGTACACGGGCAAAAGTAGATGAGCTGGAGAAACAGTTGGCGGAACATAACGCAAAACCAAAAAAGACATCTCCTAGAAAAAATAAACCAGTAGATAAGGAATAATGTCACTCGCCATCGTATATAGCCGTGGTTCGCGTGACATTCACGCTCCTAGCGTTACTGTTGAAGCACACCTCTCAGGCGGTTTGCCTCGCTTTAATGTCGTCGGCCTGCCCGAAACGGCTGTTAAGGAAAGCAAGGAGCGTGTGCGTAGCGCATTGATGAGCACTCACTTTCAGTTTCCTGCTATACGTATCACGGTTAATCTGGCGCCTGCGGATCTTCCTAAATACGGCGGGCGGTTTGATCTGCCTATCGCCCTCAGCATACTGGCTGCTTCAAAACAAATCCCCTCAAATGCACTGACTGAATACGAATTTGTAGGTGAACTTGCATTGTCAGGAGAGCTGCGCCCTATACACGGCGCTCTACCCATTGCTATCGCCACACGTGATGCCAATCGCACGCTCATCCTACCAGAAGCCAATGCACAAGAAGCAAGCTTGCCTAAAGGCCTTAAGCTCATACCTGCCAAACATTTACTCGAAGTTTGCGCGCATATCCTTAACAAAAAGCCGCTACCTGCTTATACACGCATAGAGACACAAAACAATCAACCTTACCCCTTAGATCTGGCAGATGTCCGCGGACAACCGCATGCCAAGCGTGCCTTAGAAATTGCTGCGGCAGGGCAGCATAGTCTGTTGATGACTGGCTCACCTGGCACAGGCAAGACCATGCTGGCGAGCCGGCTTCCCACCATCCTACCTTTAATGACAGAACGAGAGGCATTGCAATCTGCTGCGATTCTATCCATTGCAGGCAAACCGTTTAACAATGAATATTGGCAGACACGATCTTTTCGCGCACCACATCATACCGCCTCAAGCGTCGCACTGGTCGGTGGAGGCAGTCCACCCAAACCTGGTGAAATTTCTCTGGCACATCATGGGGTCCTATTTTTGGATGAGCTGCCCGAATTTAATCGAACTGTTTTGGAAGCACTACGCGAACCCCTAGAGTCTGGGCATATCACCATATCCCGCGCTTCATACCAAACACAGTTTCCTGCAGAATTTCAATTTATTTGCGCCATGAACCCCTGCCCTTGCGGTTATGCCGCTGATGCTAGTGACCGCTGCCAGTGTAGCCAGGAACAAATCAGACGCTATCAAGGCAGAATTTCAGGCCCGTTATTAGATAGACTTGATATGCATATCACCGTTCCAGCATTACCTAAAGGAGCAATATCTAAACAAGATATACAAGCAGAAAATAGTGAAAGCGTCAGAAAACGCGTGACTCACGCGAGAAGAATACAACAGGAAAGGAGCAAAAAGCCTAATGCCGCGCTCTTAGGGAAGGAAGTCGAGCGCTACTGTATGATTACCGAAGAGAGCCATAAGGCGCTGGAAACAGCAATGGAGCAGTTTAATCTTTCGGCAAGAGCTTATCATCGTATACTAAAGGTCGCGCGCACCATTGCAGATTTGGCAGGCGAAAAAGATATAAGAATAAGCCATTTGAATGAGGCTTTGAGCTATCGAAAGCTGGCGCAGTAAAGCAATCCAGTCCTTAGTCTTTGCGAGGAGCGATAGCGACGTGGCAATCTAGAAAAAAATCTAATGTCTCTTAGGACCCTTCGAGGATATATTTCCTGGATTACTTCGCAAAAAGCGCTCACAAAGACGGGCTAATGCGCTCACAAAGACAGGCTAGAGACTTTATAAAATGAGGCACGGTGTGCCCTTAGTAGAAACTTAAAAGCCGCTAGCAAAAATTAAGTAGCGCTCCTCGAAGCACCCGCATTACTCCCATTCATTCGCCGCCGTGCATCATTAGCCATTTCGGTCTCACCCAATGCCGTATACGCCTCTACCAAAATACCTAATGCTGGCCCTACTTGCGGTGTACCTGGATATTCTTTAACAATTCTTGTTGCTCGGTTGGCAGCGGCAACATAGGCCTTGCGGCTCATGTAATACTGAGCAACTTCCAGCTGATGCTGAGACATCAAACCTACAATGCGATTCATTTGCTGACGGGCTTCCGGCGCATACTTACTGTTTGGAAAGCGTTCTACTAATACAGAAAACTCTTTATAAGCAGCTTCTAAACTATTCATATCTAACTGGGAAGAGCCCGCTTGGGTCACACGGGCAAGCAAGCCCTGAGGACGACCCACATTGGCAAGACCCTTCATATAAAGGGCATACTCTACACCAGAACTTCTAGGATATAGTCTGATGTATCTGTCTGCCGCGGCAAGTGCAGACGCACTATCCCCATGCTTATGATATGCATAAATGATGACTAAGTGACCCTGTTCCGAATAGCGACCAAAAGGATAGAGTGAATCTAAGGCTTCCAGATCTCGAATGGCTGCTTCATAGTTGCCTTTGGCAAGCTGAGCTTCAGCATGCGTAAAGATCTGTTCATCCGTATCGTTACCGTACACGTCAGCTGTTGTAGTTGTTTTACAGGCCAGTAAGAAAATTGAGAGTAGAACGGTCAAAAGAATCTGGATCATGCGCATGAGATTTTGTTCACCTTGTAGGTAATTGGAGCCAAATATGGACACATAGGCAAAATAACGTACACTGCCCCCTGCAGCGGCGTACTATAACGAACTCAAACGAGCAGCGAAACACTTTTTTATGAACACAAATATACAACTCACTACCATCATTCCAGAAGAAATATCTGGCTTAAGACTTGATCAAGCGTTGGCCCAGCTTTTTCCAGATTATTCTCGATCACGTCTACAAACCTGGATAAAAACTGGGCAAGTAATCGTCGATGGCCAATCTTTAAGAGCAAAAGATAAAATAACTGCAGGCCAGGAAATCCATATCAACGCCGAACTCATCACAGAAACAACCTCCCTACCCCAAGCTATTCAGCTAGACATCGTATACGAAGATGACAGCATTATTGTCATCAACAAACCCGTGGGTCTGGTAGTGCATCCTGGCACAGGTAATGCAAACAATACATTGCTCAATGCCCTATTACACCGCTATCCAGAGTCTGCCAACCTGCCTAGAGCTGGGATTGTACACAGGCTAGATAAAGAAACTTCGGGCATCATGGTGGTTGCAAGAACGCTGCAGGCACACCATTCTTTGGTTAGCCAGCTACACGAAAGAACTGTTAAAAGGCAATATCTTGCCATAGTGAATGGCACATTGATTTCAGGAGCTACTATAGACCAGCCTATAGATAGGCATCCCAAACAACGTACTAAAATGGCAGTAGTTGAGGACGGCAGGCCCGCTATCACACACTATCGAATTTCTGAACGCTTCCAAGCACACACAGCCATAAAGGTTTTTCTAGAAACGGGTAGGACACACCAAATACGCGTGCATATGGCACATATCCACCACCCTATCGTAGGAGATCAGGTCTATGGTGGTCGACTAAAGCTCCCGCCACACATCAGCGAAACCTGTAGAGAAGCATTGCGCTCTTTTAAGCGACAAGCATTACACGCTAAAAAACTCACTCTTATACACCCATGTACGCTGGAAGAAATGACCTTTGCCGCACCCATACCGGAAGACCTTGTCCAATTAATGGAACACCTCAGAGCGGGATGACAGAAGAAACTACCCTTTAATTCTTTCCCTGTTAGAAAACATTAACAACTTTTCCTTCACCGTCTCTTTCTTCACACTCTCCGCGTCCATTTTTCTTTTACGTAACTGTGTCTTTGCAGGCTCTGTTACCCAACTATGTGTGCGATTAGGTTGAGAGACCACGCCATCTTGCTTGGTCCCGTCTGATATAGGTACCGGCCCAGTTTGAAAATACGCGATACTTTTTACTCTTCCACCATAAATAGTCTTTGATTTTTGAGGAGTTACCGTACTTTCAGGATTTTTTTCTTCAAGCTCATTCACTATTTCGCTGAATTTATTTTTCATTTTAGGGTTCTCCTTCGGCATAAGCCATGAGGGATTTCCATCGACTCACAAGTAGGTTACAGTGGGCGGATTATACATGAGACGAATTTGCGCACCACTTTAACCTCTGCTCTCATACCAAAATCAGCAAGGAGTTTCTGTGGAGCAACAGAGATCATAGCTATATTATTAGCAAACTGTCGACAACGAGAATGTCTTCAATGAGCCTACAGCTAAGTATTTATGACAGGTTTGCGTTTGATAAGCTCATGATCTTTAATCCTGTTTTCAATTACAAATCTCCTTAAAATTACGGAGCATCTCTATGAAAAATCACTATCTTACTCCTCATTGGCCAGCCCCCAACAACATCAGCGCCTATACCACACTAAGATTTAATGGGCACAGCAAGCCTCCTTTCGATAGCTTTAATCTCAGCACACGAGAACCTGCAGATTCACAAGATGCCCTGGCCAACCGCCAACAATTAAAGAGCGAGTTAGAGCTTACTACTGATCCCTTCTGGATTAGCCAAACACATGGTACACATGCCATACAAGCGGACGCTTGCACTGAAATTAATCCTGAAGCAGATGCCTCTTATACTTCTCGACCCAACACTGTTTGCACTGTATTAACCGCAGACTGTCTCCCACTTCTTGTATGCAGCAAAGCTGGTACAGAAGTCGCTGCCATTCACGCTGGCTGGAAAGGCCTACAAGCAGGCGTTATCGAATCCACTTTCTCAAAACTCACTACACCACCCGGAGAATGCCTCGTTTGGTTAGGTCCAGCCATTGGGCCCAATGCTTTTGAAGTAGGTGATGATGTCAGGCAATTATTCTTGACTGTAGATGCAGAAGCGGAGCAAGCCTTCAAAATGATCAGGCCAAACAAGTGGCTTTGCGACATCTATACTATCGCCAGGCAACGCCTCGCTAAGATAGGAGTAAAAAATGTTTATGGGGGCGAGCATTGCACTTATTCTGAAGCAGATAGGTTTTATTCTTTTAGACGTGATAAAGGCCTGACAGGAAGAATGGCAAGCTTAATCTGGATCCATTCATGACCCCCAACAAAGAAAAAGCCTTGTTTTTGGCAAAACGCCAACTATCTGAGCTCGTCTACGACGCAGTTAATTTGGAAGGCATCCACTACACACTACCAGAAATTCAAACATTGCTGGATGGTGTTACAGTAGGCGGCCATAAGCTGAGCGATCAAATCATTACACTGAATCAGGCCGCAGCTTGGCGGCAACTCTTTAAGTGGGTAGCTAATGATACCTTTATGCTAACCAAAGGAATAGCTTGCCAGCTACATGTCATTGCAGCAAAAGAAGAGGCATTGAAGTGGGGTTGTTTTAGAGAAGGTGGGGTGACAATTGCCGGAACAGATTACCTGCCACCTGATGCTAAACAGCTAGATAAAATATGGAGCCAAATGCTGGAAGAAGCAGAAAAAATAACCGACATTTATGATCGAGCAATTACGGTATTTTTGCGTATGGCGCGCGCACAATTTTTCTACGACGTCAATAAACGAATGGGAAGATTCATGATGAATGGCATATTATTGTCGCAGGGATATCCTATCATTAATTTACCCGCGAAAAAGCAATCTGAATTTAATCAACTGATGTTGGATTTTTACCCTTCTGGTGACACCGCTCCCATGATCACCTTTATGAAAGACTGTATTGATAGGCGGGTAATTGAGATCATGTCCGAGTAACAGCACCTATGAAAACCCCCATCCAATTACTTACACTTTTATTCTTGCTGATACTTAACCTATCAGCATCAGCAACAACACCCTTACCTACAGAACAAGCTTTTACACTTTCCACCAAATTCTTTGGAAACGATACCATTGTCCTCACCTGGAACATCGCCCCCGATCATTATCTCTACAAAGATCGTATCTCCTTCAAAATTATTGAACCTAACAGCGCCAACATTGGCGCCATTTTGATGCCTAACGGGCAGCTACACGAAAATGAACTTTTCGATAAATATGAAACCTACAGCAACAGAATCACTATCCCTATTCCCATTATCAACCTTGATCCCAAAGAAACCCTACTGGCTGCTACCTATCAAGGATGTGCCAAAAGCGGTTATTGCTATCCTCCCACAACACAGATATTCAATATCAGCTTAAACAACCACACTATCACCCCTGTCGCAACCACTCGTGCTATTTTGCCAACCAGAAATGCTGATCAAGAACAGCGCTATATCACCTTATTATCTAGTCACTACCTTATCACCATATTATTGGGATTTTTAGGCTTTGGGATACTACTTTCCTTCACGCCCTGTGTTTTGCCCATGCTGCCCATCTTATCCGGCATCATCCTGGGCCATAAGAAAACCATGAGCACCGCCAAAGCCTGTAGGCTGTCATCAGTCTACGTACTCAGTATGGCTCTAACCTACGCTGCTGCAGGTATGCTAGTTGGCTTTATCGGTAATAGTGTACAAACACTATTTCAACAAACTTGGATCTTGATATTGTCTAGCGTCATATTTGTACTACTCGCACTTTCTTTTTTCGGTTTTTATCAGCTCAAATTACCTGCAAAGCTAGAAATGTATCTCTCTAACATCAGCCGTAAACAAAAAGCTGGACATTATCTAGGTGTCGCCATCATGGGCTGTCTTGCGACTTTGATTATTTCTCCCTGCGTTACACCTGCATTGGTTGGCGTCTTAGGTTATATCGGACAGACTGGTGACATGGCATTAGGAGGGATGGCGCTATTTGCGATGGGGTTGGGAATGGGCATTCCTTTGATTATCGTAGGAACAACAGGAGGGAAGCTCTTACCTAAGGCAGGACGTTGGATGCAAACCCTAGAGCATTGTTTTGGTGTATTCTTTTTAGGAATGGCCATTTGGATACTCGATAGAGTTTTGCCTCCTCATATCATCATTATGCTCTATGCCACACTACTGGTCGTTTCCTCTGTCTATATGGGCGTATTTAGTACCGCATCATCTGGGTGGAGTAAGCTTTGGAAAGGACTGGGATTAGTATTTTTTATTTACGGCGTTTTGTTATTTGTGGGCGCGACGCAGGGCAACACACATCTCTTTCAACCACTACGATCCGCTCCAAGCGGATCTGTCACTCATGAAGAAAAAGACCTCTTCACGCGTGTTAGTAATCTTAGTCAATTAAAAGAAAAACTTGATGCAGCCACCGCACAAGGTAAACCTGTACTATTGGATTTTTATGCGGACTGGTGTATCTCATGCAAAGAAATGGCACAGACCACGTTTAAAGATCCCAACATTATCAAAGCCTTATCTAACTTTTCTGTCTTACAAGTTGATATGACTCAAAATAATGCGGAAGATAATGCACTTATGCATGCGTTTAATGTGATAGCCCCACCTACGTTAATATTTTTTGGAAAAGACGGGCAGCAATTAAAAGGTGCAACGCTGGTAGGCAAGATCAACACTGCCGAGCTAGTGGCGCATTTGGAAAAGATTCAATAGACAAGGAAAACTTGTAATAGGTCACACCCCCATGAATTTGGTATAAATGGTCACTATATATTCCTGAAGGGTCCTACGGCGTGTTAAGTTTTTTCCTAATAAATCGTCTTTGCGAGGAGCGATAGCGACGCGGCAATCTAGAAAAAATCTAACACCCCGTAGGACCCAGCCTTTGAGGATATATATTTCCTGGATTGCTTCGCAGAAAGCGCTCGCAAAGACGAAGGATCAAGTTGTGGTACTTCGTTTTAACCAGTCTTGAGATACAAAATATTTTTTAGGATCCAGATCCAGACGTACTAAATTTAGCCTCTTGCCTCGGTCCTTCCTCACCATTATTACTATTACTCGCGAAACTTTCTTCACTCGCTTGATGTAACAATGGCCGGTCCAAATTCTCCCTTTCACTACGAGAAAATAGACCAACAAGCCTAGGACAAAGCTCTTGTAGACTTTTGCCCTTAAGATTGTCTCTATAGTATGGATAACCTAATCCAACTGTAATGTATGCCAAACCTACAACCATAAGTAATGGATAAGGGCTATTAAAATTCGGCAAACCACAACCAGACCCTTTGCTTTCAACACAATCGCGAGTTTCTGTTTCATTGAACGGTACAGAGCCATTCGAGGTCAAAACATTAACCTTAGAACATGTCACAAGCCATGAACCAAGGAAACGCATATCAACCGATTCTGGCGACACAGTCGACCAATCAGCAAAAGGCGGTTCTTCTCTACGCACAAGCCCACAACTCTCGGAACGAGCAGACGCGACAGGATCCCAACCAACAGCTGCATAGGTATCATTATTACCTGGTATACCAAAGTAATAGCGACGCGTACTGTTATTCAATGTACTCCCTTCCACACTGTTAACAGCAAACTCTTCACCTTCTTGTCCAAATTGTTCTTCCTGCTGATCTTCCTCAGATACCTTGCCTAAAAGTCTGGCAAAAGGAGAAGAAAATCTTAAAGGCTCTTCTGGTGTGACTGAAGGAACGCCTGGTATGGTATCAGGTCCATCAACTGCTATGATATGAACAGGTGAGGCCACAGATACTGGACTACCACCTAAAGTTTGTCCCGAAAGAGCTGCTAAGACACTTAAAAACTTACCTCTATTCTTACTTGTTGTTGGCATATTTTTTTCCTCTTAAGAATTGTTGTTATAAGTTTTATTCCAGCCTCTACATTGTCATCTTCAATATTTTTATTTAGACAAAATATAGCCGTTTCCATCTAAGGGCTGATCTCTTACTAATTACCGACTATCTAACCTAAATTACATTATGGATTCAAGATGACAAAAGTTAGAAACCAAAGTGTAAATATATGCAAAGATTGTATCTTATGCATCTATTTAATGGAGATTGCATTTAAAACAGCGCCACGGTCTCTCAATCGGTGTTTTGTGCAGCGATAAGCATGGACATAACTGACTCTCTCAATCGGCTATAGTATGAAATATTGCTGTATCAGTATTGTCGGTATATAGTCTCCTCAATACAACTACCCATCTTTTATCCTCAATTTTTAGCAGAGAAACATCATGATACAACTACCCATTGGCTATGATAATTTTCGAAAAATTGTCGAAAACAAATTGGATTTTGTCGACAAAAGTTTATTCATCAAAGAAATTATCGACAATAAAGCAACTGAGGTGACTGTAATTACACGCCCACGGCGTTTTGGCAAAACGCTTAATTTATCTATGCTTCACCATTATTTAGCAAAGGAAACTTACGGTGAATCAACGGAAGGTTTATTTGATGGGCTAAAAATTATGCGGACAGGCGAACAATATCTTCAACATTACAGAAAATACCCTGTCATTTTTATCACGTTTAAAGATGTCAAAGATCATGATTATGAAACTACTTACGCTGCTCTCGGCAAATTGATGAGTCATGTTTATTCTCAACATCATTATTTGCTTTCAAGTGAGAAATTAATGCCTTATCAGAAAGAAAACTTCGAATCCATTTTGAGAGAAAAAGTAACTAAAGCTAGCATTCAATCGTCATTATTTGATTTAACAAACTTATTATATCTTCATCATGGTGTTAAACCTTGGTTACTGATTGATGAATATGATTCCCCTATTCAATCTAGTTATGTGCATGGTTACTATGAACAGATGATTAGTTTAATGCGTAATTTGTTTGGCAGTGCGTTGAAAACAAATCCTTATCTTTATAAAGCAGTGATTACCGGTATTCTGCGTGTTGCTAAAGAAAGTTTATTTTCCGGGTTGAATAATCTAGAAGTTTATTCATTACTTCGTTCCGAATATAGTCAATACTTCGGATTTACCGAAGAAGAAATGGATGCATTACTAGTAAAATCAGAACTCAATAAACAGTCAGTAGAAATCAAATCCTGGTATAACGGCTATCAAATAGGTGATAGCGTTGTCTACAATCCCTGGTCAGTTGCTAACTGTATCAAGCGTAAAGGCGAACTCATACCTTACTGGGTGAATACCAGCGATAACCAACTGGTTCGTAACCTAATCGTGCGATCCAGTATGGTGTTTAAAGATCAATTTGAATTGTTATTAAAAGATAAATCTGTTGAGTGTCCCATTGATGAGAATACTGTGTTTGGTGATTTAGAAAAAAATGAATCAGCAGTCTGGAGCTTATTATTGATGGCGGGTTACTTAAAGGTCACTTCGCAATACCGCACTGAGCAAGGTCTACAATGTACGTTAGCGATTCCAAATCAAGAAGTCAGAAGTCTTTATCGTCAAATCGTCGAACAATGGTTATCAAGCGGTCATGGTATCGATTGGTACAACCGATTTTTAGATCACTTGCTAACGGGTAATTTAGAGCGATTTGAGTATGCTATGAAAGAGATCATGGAACAGACTGTAAGCAGTCACGATGTAGCCCATCAACCAGAAGCGTTTTATCACGGTCTCATGTTAGGCCTCACTGCGAGTTTACACACTAACCCCAATTATGAAATTAAATCCAACCGTGAGAGTGGTTATGGTCGATATGATTATATGATTTTTTCACACGATCCGAATAAACCTACAATTTTACTGGAATTCAAAAGAGCAGATGCTATTCAAGATCCACAAGCATTAGAAATTAATCTAATCAAAACGGCTAAAGAAGCCATTGAACAGATTAATCAACTCGGCTATGTGGCAGAAGCAAAACAGCGTGGATGCACAAATATTTTAAAAATTGGGCTAGCGTTTTGTGGAAAACGATTCAAAATAGAACATGAGTATCTGTAAGCTACCTTCTTAATCCCCTTTCTCCTTGTCTTTCTAACTCATCAATCGCTGCACCTATCCTATAAGCATCGAGCACTTCTTGGGGTGCAAGCGTGGGGTCTTCTTCCAAAGCTTGGTAATGCTGCTCTACTTCATGTGCCAAATAAAGCAGCCCTTCGGGATTACTTCTGCGCGAAACAGATGGCTTCTTGCCATCGTTATGTACAATGACAAGATCGACATTAAACGTTCTGGCTGCTGCAGAGATCAGAATATTATCTGCCCAGAATGTGCCGTCATTTTTTAATACCGTATCGAGAAAATTATCTAAGCTCATGCCATGTGCTTG
>JAQSWO010000136.1 GCA_029266595.1 Gammaproteobacteria bacterium | reverse complement strand
TCTTTACGCCCAAGATCTCCAGATTTTAGTGAAAATAGATACACTCTCTCAATATCATCCTCTAATGCCCCATAGCCAGCTATGTCGACACCGTATTGCCTATTACCAATACTTGGCCTAGAAAACACCTCCAACCCCATTTGAGACAGCAAATCTGGAAGTAACGCGTCAAGTTCCTTTCTTTCTGCAAGGCCCGAAAGATATTCTTTAATAATTAATTTCAATTTTCAAATCCCTTTAATCGTAATGAGAGTAAATGATAATCCAGATTATGGGGGTCAATATATTGTAAAGAAGGATATTCCACTGACGTGCTATATAAGTGCAAGGGCATTTCCTGCCTGATCTTCTCGCTGCCAGTATCCATATAAGATATGGATTTCCTCCCGTATAACAGTATGCTTTTGTGCACTCCCAGAAGGGATATTAAAGAACCAGCTTCCGCCTTTTTCATGGCCTTCTCATTTATATTCTGAATATGCTTAGCGGATCTGTATCGCTCTTCCTCGCTAGGTTTTAGCTCCTTAATTCCTAAGGCGGGTTTGAGATCAGCATGATATTTTTCCAGGCTACCAAGTATGGATTCGCAAAATAATTTTAACTTATCATTTGATTGATTTTTGATTGAGTTCAGGTATCGGCCAATGCTTCCAGGATAAGTAATTGATAAAGGATTGATCGCAATTTGCTTCATGGACTCCAATTGAGCATCGGCCGCAGTATCTACCAATGAAACAATTAAGCTCATTGCTGTTAAGGGTAAAGTGAAGAACCATCCACAAGACTTTTCCGCTAAAAACAAATGGTGGAAGGAATAGTCTCCACTTAGCTGAGGCAAATCAAAGGAAAGCTCCATTCCTGACGTAGGAGCATGTTGAAGCAAATCAAAACACATTCGCCCTTTTGCAGCATTGCCGCTTAAAAGCCATCTAGTAATCAATTTTTCTAAATATGTATCCTTATTTTCAATAATTAAATTCGTTAGACTGTTGAAATGACCAATACCAATCTGATAATTATTATTTTCTAAAATTCTCTCCAGATTAGTAACCGATTTATCAAATTCACCTCTTGTCATGATTTTTTCAAGAGCGTAATCCAAGTGATTGATCGCACCTAGGCTGTCCATCGAAACATTACATCCCAACTCTAATAGAGCATCTTCAATCCGAAGGCCTGATTTTCCATTTTCGAAGAATAGTATTTCTGAGGCTGCAAGAACCAATGAAGCGTCAAGACTTGCAGAGCAAAAACCTATGAACCTAAGAAAATCCTCTTCTCTGGTTTTATCCTGTAAATAAAGTGAATGCAACGCGGCAAGTGATGTATTTAGAAGAGCTTTCGAGCTATCTTGCGATACCGTCTCAATGTAATTAAACGCAGCGTCGATGAGATCATCATCGCCCTGAAAATTCATTCTTCCTATTGAACTTATTGCTTTCTCTGTAAACAGCGGTTTACTCATTAGCTCACTGCCGGTGGCGACATCAAGATATTTTTTCAAATTTAATTTTGATCCCGCTACCAATGCCCCCATGAGAAAGTCAAAATTGCTTTCATAACCGGCTAACATATTTTCTAAAACGTAATCACACCTTGCTTCAGATTTTCCGCAGAACTCAAGAAAGGGACTAACAAGCATAAAAACTTGATGCTGATTTTGTTCCAAACTGCGAATGCAATCCATAACTATCTTTGGAGAACTTTCAACCTTTCCCATGATTTTCGACAACAGATGTACGAGCGTGAAAGCGCTCCTGTCTTCCTGCGATATCTGTAATTCTGTATATGCAGCGAGAACATCAAGCTGACCGCTATTGTGTATATCTAAAAGAGCATCGGCCACACTCTGCGTTGCGTGAATGTGACTGGTGGCCTCTCGGACTAATGTTTCAAAGAAGGTGCCATTATGGTAGCTATACAATAATATTTGGCCTAGATCGGACATTATTAGCTCCCTCGATAGTTTTTCGGCATCTCAAAATTAGACGGACTTTTTGGCACAGAAACCAAAACCCAGTTCAACGCCTTACTAGGTAGAGACTCAAGACAGTCTCAATAGATTACTTTTTATAGCCACACAACACTTACGCTACAATTCTAAGCTGTCGGCTTCACTAAAATTAAATCATCTTCATCAATTCCATCTCGAAGATAAAGCTCGGGGGTAGACTCGGCAGGGAGACCTTCTAGCATTAGTGCATTTTTTGCTTGCTTGAAAGCCTTAGGAATTGAATACCCGAAACCAATTGCCGAATAAAACTGTGCAGAAAATACGCGGGCAGCGTTATCCCCGATTGTCTGATTCATACCGATTGCTGCATCCACATATTGTGCACATGCAGCAGCTTGGTTGAACGAATAACAGGTATTAAAAAAGACTAAACGTACCGAATCATAAAGTTCAAAAGTACCAACAATGCTCGCCATCGAGACCAAAACAATTTCGCCATTGCGGTCTTGTAGCACTAATTGATCATGATCATTCCCATGGCCACTAAAATGGACAATTGTCGGCTTGAGCTCATTCATATACTGAAGGATATCACCAGGGCGCAGAGCCCATCTCGATTCAAGCTTAACAGCGTCACGATGATCCGAAAGTCGAATTTTTTCGTGGATGGCTCTTACTTCCTCATCCAATAAGAGCCTGTGCTCAGATGCAGCTGCAGGATCAGTGGCAAAAAATGCAACTGTAATTTTTTCAGGTAAGGAACTCAATTTATCAACGCGGGCGACAGTTTCTCTATGAAGAGCATCATGCACTTTTAGGCTGGACTCCATTTCGCGAAATTGCTGTTTTTGCATATCATGCAATTTCTGCTGTTCTGCATTATTTTTTCTTTGGGCTCTTGCTTCTTCCCTTTCCATTTGCACTTGAGCAGCACCCAATTTTTTCTGTTCAGCAGCAATCTTTTTTTCCAGTTTAGCAACATCACCTAGATGTTTAGCCTGTTGATCAGCATATCGATTGGCTTCTCTAATTTTTGAGGTTACCGTAGACAAAGCCTTCGCTTTACTCGCAGCCACCTCAGCAGAGAGCATTTTTTTACCCGCATCAGCCGCTTTTTGTGACTCTCTTGCTTTCTGGCTCATCAAGTTAGCTATGCCGTCGCGAATTTGCGAAACTTTCCGACGATAAGTATCTACAGCCATAGCTTTTCCTTATACTTTTTAAATGACTTTAGGCAAGACAATAGCATCCCACCAAAGAGCATTTTTAAACACACCAAGCCTTCAAAAATGCATGTCCCAAATGGAAGTAATCCGTTAGCACTATAATCCCATTTTTTTCTTAACATACTCTGCCGTCGCAGAGCGAAGCATGTCTTGCCAATTGTTAAAACTTGAAACACTTGATATATAACTATCCCAATCCGCATCAGGTATAGCCTTAAAATCTTCCGCCGAATCAATTTTGAAACCGCTGTTGTCAAATAACTCTTGAGCACTTTGCAAGCTTGTATGTTTTCTTATAAAAGACTCAGTTAAAAGATCAGTGACAGAAACCTGGTGCTCACCGTGAAGATTTTGTGCGGCATCTGTAACTTTCTTTAGCTTACTTCGAACCTCATCAAAGCCAGTAATTTTTACACTCATAACCAACCCTCCATTGAAACAACCTTACACAGAAATATTGAATTACCCTATTTAACCAGCTTTAAATTAGGTTTTTCTTTATTAGAAGAATCGAGTTTATATGCACCATTCAGAGCATTCAGCATTAATCCAAAAGTAAGCTCATCCAATTCCTCTGGTTGAATTAATAACTCTTTGGCAACATCACTTTTCGAAATA
>JAQSWO010000030.1 GCA_029266595.1 Gammaproteobacteria bacterium | reverse complement strand
GCCTTGTTCTAGAAATTCAAGCATCAGTGGGTAGTGAGTATCAGTATTGAATTTTATATTTAATTGCAAGAATGCGTCTGTGAAATTTTTCTGCAGGATATAGTTAGATTCTCGTGTAGAAAAAGAGACGCAGGTATTGAATAGTGTTTGATTAGGTGATAGTTTGAGCCACCGTTTGATATCATTTAAAGCCGTGTTCCAATATTGTTTTAGATGGCGGTGTTGACTGCGTAAACTGTTTAAACAATCTAGCACTCGTGTCTTTTCATTAAATTGAACACGTATAGGCAAAGTATTAATAAATAAACCGGCGCCATTTTTAATAATGCTGGGAGAGAGTGTCCTTACTGATCCAAATAGCATGTCATCAGTATTTAGATAAGTACAAAGTGTTAACCCCCAAGCAGCGTGTAGTATTAAACTGGGGGTTAGTCCGTGTTTTCGCGCAAAAGCTTTGATATTAAAGTAATGAGATTTTTCGATGTAAAAATTCTGAGCATGAACTTTCGTTTTCTTGCCAATGTATTTATTTTTTAAAATTGAAAAAGGTAATGTATTATCACCTGTATAGTTTCCCAGATATTGTGTCCAATAATCTTCAATTTTTCGAGTATCTACTATAGGTAGTCTGCTCAGTATTTCACGTTTAGTTGTATGTATTTGTGAGGGAATAGGCCGTTGATGGTAATAAGCAGCATAATATTGCATCGTTTCATTAAACACTCGAAGCGTTGATCCTAAATCTAGCAGTATAGGGTGATAGGTCCAGATAAGACGATGGGTTTTGGAGGACATGCGACATAATATTAGGCGCATTAGGGGAAAAATCTTGAGATCAAAAGGTATTTCTATATCTTGCTGTAGTAGCTGTTGGTAAGCTTTTTCTCTTCCCTCTTTCGCTGGAAAATCAGTAAAATCCACCAATTGAAAACTATGTGTCACCTGGTCATGCACTATTTGTTGCATTAACCCTGTGTTGTCTTCTATAAAGCAGGAGCGTAAAATTTCATAAGATTGTAATGCGTGCCGCCAGGCATTTAAAAGAATCACTATGTCTAAAGAGCCTGTAAAATAGATTTGGATTTGGCATAGATAAAGTGATGGATTTTCAGCGTGTAAGGTATCAAATATAAGACTTTGTTCTGTAGCTAATAGAGGGTAGCAATGCATGGTAGATGTCTCTCAAATAATTGTATATGACCCATGCATCTTTTAGATCTAGCATATGTAAATGAAGAGGCTCTTTTGATATATACGCTGAGCTATTTGGCAAGTGTTTGGTCACTAGTCTTTTTACCTGGATGGTACCATATAATTAGGGCGCATCAAGGTCCTATAGTTACTATTAGGAGATAGTATTCACTATGACTCAAGATAATTTTCAATCCTTTAATTTATCAACTTTTTGTATAGAAGCATTGATGAGCCATAAACTTGTTATGATTGGCTTAGATAAGAATTTACATATTCTTCTGTTTAATCGTGCAGCTGAACATTATTTTGGCCTTAAAGCATCTGAATGTTTAGGTCAACATTATAACATATTGTCTCATTATATCGATCTAGCTCCCTTAGCAGATATTTTTTCTAAAAAACGATTAATTGATAAGCTTACAGTGCATCAACCTATCTTTACACAAGTGGTCCAGCATCATCATACTTCTTCTTTGACGTGGTCAATACAAAAAATAATAGATAAGGACGAATTCTGTTCGGGTTTTTTATTAGAGGGACAGATAATTCAAATACCTACAGAAAAATCATTTCCTGACTTTACTCATTTGCTAAATTCAATCAAATATATTCCTGGTAGCCTATATATTAAAGACCTGAATGGTAGATATTTATGGGTAAATGATTATGTTGTGAATATGGCTGGTAAAAAATCTATGCTAGATGTTATTGGAAAGACGGACGAGGATTTTTATTGGAAAGAAGCTGCTCTTCACTGGAAAGCTAATGATCGGGAAGTCATTCAAACTAAATCAGCTAAATTTGTTGAGGAAAAATTGACTCTTCTTGATGGCACTGTATTGCCCTTGCTTTCCAGTAAGGCACCTGTTTTTAATGAGGAAGGAAAAATTATAGGTGTTGCAGGAAACTCAGTAGATATCACTTCTCAAAAAGGAATTTTATATTACCTGACTAAATTTGCTAATGCTTTCCCTGGTAGCTTATATTTTAAAGATTTAGATGGAAAATATCTCTGGTGCAATGATTTTGTTATTGAAAAAGCTGGAGCAACATCTCTTACAGAAATTGTTGGAAAAACTGATTTTGAGATTTGTTGGAAACATCTTGCAGAGCACTATAGAGAAAACGATCTAGAAGTTATGAGAACTAAGCTTCCAAAAACAATGGAAGAAACGCTAATATTATTTGATGGAACCAAGGTGCCTTTGCTCACTATTAAAAAACCTGTTTTTGACGAAAAGGGAGAAGTAATTGGTGTCATGGGTAACTCTTTAGATATCACTTCTCAAAAAATGATAGAAGAAGCGCTCCGCGAAGCCAAAGAAAAAGCCGATGCTGCCAATCTATCCAAAACCCAGTTTATTGCCAACGTAAGTCACGATATTCGCACTCCATTAGCGGGAATTTATGGTTTGTCGGAGATGTTGCTAAATAAAGTTTCTAAAAAAGATCGTGAAGATGTGGAAGATATTTTAAAGTCTAGCGATCGTTTATTGAAGTTTTTAAATGAAATTATCGATTTAGCAAAATTGGATGCGCAAGAAGTTGTGTCAATCGCAGATAATTTTAATTTTTTTAATCTCCTGAATGAAGTAAAAGAGTTGTTTGTTCCCACCGCAAAGCAAAAAAACATCACGTTAAATTTTGATTATGATCCATCTTTGCCAGTTGAATTCCAAGGTGATGAGAAAGCGATTCACCGTATTTTGATCAACTTGATCGCTAATGCATTAAAATTTACGGCTAAAGGAGGGGTTCGTGTCAGTGTCTCCTTAGACCAGACGCAGCCTTCCGTCGAAAATAATACAGTGACCCCTGTAAAAATAGCCATTTCAGATACTGGGATAGGTATTCCTAAAAAGCATTTAGAGAAAATATTTGAGCGTTTTCACAGAGTTCACCCCAGTTACGAAGGAAAATATAAAGGAACAGGGCTCGGTCTTTATATGACTAAATATTCCATTGAGGAGCTAGGGGGAAAGATTTGGGTAGAAAGTAAACTTGGCAAAGGGTCGACTTTTTTTATGACACTGCCTTTGTCTCAACCTAAGGCTATGCCGGCCATCAAAAAAGATAAAGTGATAAAAGCGCAGAAAAAAAGGGTGGAAAAGGAATATATATCATCGGTAAAAGATGATCGGGCTGCGCAGACGCCTCCAAGAAAAAAGAAAGTAGTGGTGGAAGTGGAAAAGAAAGATAGAGAGCATGAGCGTGTATTGGTGGTGGAAGATGCTCTGATTGCACAAAAAGTCGCAAAATTTTTGCTTGAAGGTCTTGGTATGCAGGTAGATGTTGCAGATTCTGGAGAAATGGCATTGGCGGCTGTTGAGAAAAATCAATATGTTTTGATTTTGATGGACCTTGGTTTGCCAGATATGAGTGGATTAGAAATCGCACAAAAGATACGTCAGCTAACAAGTAATCCCAATTTTGATGTGCCTATCATCGCTCTGACGGCGCATCAGTCAGATCAGGTAAGAAATGAGTGTATGGAAGCAGGCATGAGCGATGCGCAATCCAAGCCGTTGACAGAGGCGCTGGCGAAAGAGTTGGTTGAGCGTTATTGTCAGGTCCAATGAAAAGTGTAAATTATTTTTTTCTGAATCTAGCTAGATTTTGCCTAGGGGGCAAAGCACACCCTTGTAAGCTCCCCAATCCGTAAAAAACACAGGAAAATATTAAAAAAGACGCCTATTTTCAATACATTAACGTTGGCATCTTTAGAAGGAGTTTGTTTTGAGCCAATCTAGGAGTCATATATTCCCGAAGGGCCCTACGGGGTGTCAGATTTTTTCTAGATTGCCACGTGCTATCGCTCCTCGCAAAGACGAGTTGGTTCTTAATTTCATACCTATATGAAGGGCCATAACAAATAGTTGATCCAGAAAAAGCGCAGCATACACGTAGTGATGAGCACTCTGAGGGCATTTTTCGTCCAAGACCGGCAAAAGATGGTCATTTCTATCTAGGGGCTGATCTGTTACCTAACCATTTATACCAAATTCAACGGGGTGTGTGATTTATTAAGGAAATTACAATTTTTTCTTCAACACCTCATTCACCTGCTGAGGGTTTGCTTTACCCTTAGTTGCCTTCATGACTTGACCCACAAAAAATCCAAACAAGCTTTCTTTGCCTGCTCTATATTCTGCGAGTTGTGTTGGATAGCTAGTTAATATTTCGTCCACCGCTTGTTGAATAGCGCTGTCATCCGTGATTTGCGTTAACCCCTGTTTTGCGATGACATCATCTGCACTGCCTTCCCCTTGCCACATGGCTTCAAAAACTGTTTTCGCGATTTTACCTGAAATAGTGTTGTCGCTGATACGTGCGATCATCCCGGCTAATTGGTCTGGGGAGATGGGGGAGCGCGCAATATCCAAATTGTTTTTATTGAGTGCGCCGAGTAGGTCTCCGATAATCCAATTGGCAGTGAGCTTGGCAGCTGTTTTTCCTGTAGTTTTGATGGCTTGCTCGAAATAATTGGCTAGTTCGCGTTGACTGGACAGAATGTTTGCATCGTAGTCGCTCAAGTCTAGCTCTGTCACAAAGCGTTGTTGTTTTTCCCATGGAAGTTCAGGCAGAGTTTCCTTTACATCCTTTAGCCATTTTTCATTGATAACTAAAGGTAGTAAGTCTGGGTCAGGAAAATAACGGTAATCTGTGGCTTCTTCTTTGCTGCGCATGGGGCGTGTTTCATTTTTGGCTGAATCGTAGAGTCGCGTTTCTTGTACGATTTCCCCGCCACTTTCTAGTACGGAAATTTGTCGTGAAATTTCATACTCTATGGCTTTTTCCACAAACCTGAACGAGTTGACATTTTTAGTTTCTGTGCGTGTGCCTAGTTTGGTTTCGCCTTTTCTTCTGACAGAGACATTGGCATCGCAGCGGAAAGAGCCTTCTTGCATATTGCCGTCAGAGATTTCCAAATAGCGTACAAGCGAATGTAGTGTTTTTAGATAAGCGACGGCTTCTGCAGAGGAGGTGATATCTGGTTCTGAAACAATTTCAATCAGAGGTGTGCCTGCACGATTAAGGTCTATACCCGATTGGCCATGAAAGTCTTCATGTAGAGATTTGCCTGCGTCTTCTTCTAAATGTGCGCGCGTAATGCGTATGGGTTTGCTTTCTCCATTGTCTAAGCGAATATTTAAAACACCATGGCTGACGATAGGGTGGTCGCCTTGACTAATTTGATAGCCTTTAGGTAGGTCAGGGTAGAAGTAGTTTTTACGTGAGAATACAGAGTATGGAGGAATTTCTGCACCTATGCTTAGTCCGAATTTTAGGGCTTTCATTACAGCATCGCGGTTTAAAACAGGCAAAACCCCCGGGAAGCCTAGATCAATAAAGCAAGCTTGAGTGTTGGGCTCTGCACCGTAGGCGGTTGGTGCGCCTGAAAAGAGTTTGGATTTTGTGGAGAGTTGAACGTGAACTTCCAGCCCTATGGTTGCTTCCCATTCCATAATTATTTCCTCGATTTTAATATGCTGCTCGTACTTGAAGATGCTGGTTTTTAGGATTAGAAAAAAAGTTTTTGGATACGAGCGTTATAATTTGTTGAATTTAGGGTAAAAATACTCCACTCTTAAAAATCCCCCCTGGATTTATCTCAACTTGAAGCATGCAAACCCCGCCTTTCAGCTGAGCGAGTATGTATGGCTATTCTACATTGAGAGGGGCTATTTTTTGATGAAAATCTGTCACTTGCTGAAATTGGTGTGCCGCATTCAGTAATTTGGCTTCCTGAAAATGCGGTGCCAATAGCTGGACACCTACAGGCAGACCTTCAGCAAATCCTGCCGGAATAGAAATGGCTGGGAGGCCTGCCAAGTTTGCTGAAATAGTGAAGATGTCTGATAAATACATGCTTAAAGGATCAGCGCTTTTCTCGCCCAGTTTAAATGCTGTTGATGGTGTGGTTGGTGCTAAAACTAGGTCAACTTCTTTAAAAGCTGCTTCAAAATCGTTACTGATTAAACGGCGTATTTTCTGTGCTTTAAGGTAAAAAGCATCATAATAGCCTGCAGAAAGAACGTAGGTGCCAATGATAATTCGGCGTTTGACTTCTTCACCAAAGCCTTCGCTACGAGAGCGCTCATATAAGTCTAATAGGTTTTTTGGGTCCTCACAGCGATAGCCATAACGTACACCGTCGAATCGTGATAAATTTGAAGAGCATTCAGCTGGCGCAACGACATAGTAAGTAGGAACGCAAAGATCAGTGGTTGGTAAACTGATTTCTTTAAAAACAGCACCTAATTTTTTGAATTGCGCTATGGCGGCTTCTACGGCTTTAGTGACTCCCGCATCCATTCCTTCTCCCGTAAAATATTCTTTAGGGAGGCCGATCGTCATGCCTCCAATGGAATTATTCAGTGTCGCTGTGTAGTCAGGTACGGGTTGATCAAGGGAAGTTGAATCCTTGGGGTCATGTCCGGCAATAGGATTGAGCAGAATGGCGCAGTCCTCAGCTGTGGCTGCTAACATGCCTGCTTGGTCTAGGCTAGAAGCGAAGGCAATCATTCCAAATCGAGAGACGCGTCCGTAAGTTGGCTTTAAGCCGGTGACACCACAAAGAGCAGCAGGTTGGCGTATAGAGCCGCCCGTGTCAGTGCCAGTGGTTGCAGGCGCCAGCCTGGCTGCCATTGCAGCGGATGAGCCTCCAGATGATCCACCAGGAACACGTGTGAGGTCCCAGGGATTTTTAACCGCGCCGTAGTAACTGGTTTCATTGGAGGAGCCCATGGCAAACTCATCCATATTTAACTTGCCCAAGCATACCACGCCTGCTTCCTTGTATTTTGTGACAACAGTTGCGTCATAAGGTGCAATGAAGTTATCCAGCATTTTAGAACCGGAGGTGGTTTTGATGCCTTCTGTGCAGAAGATGTCTTTGTGTGCGATAGGAATACCTAATAGTGGCATGTTTTCACCTTTGGCTCGACGTTCATCTGCAGCGGCAGCTTGAGCTAGGGCTTTTTCTTCAGTGACAGTGATGAAACTGTTCAGTAATGGATCTAATGTTTTGATGCGTTGTAGGTAGTAGCGCGTTAATTCGACACTAGAACATTTTTTTTGTGCCAGATCGGCAGATAATTCGGCAATGGTTTTATGGGACATGAGGAACCTTTTAATCTATGACTTGAGGAACAAGGTAGAGGCCACTTTCAGTTGCAGGAGCAATGAGGTGAGCAGCATCGCGTTTGTTGGGTTCGGTAACGATATCATCACGTAGAAAGAGTTCTGTGTCCGCAAATGGGGAAGACATGGGTGTGATGTTTTGTGTGTCTCTGTCGTTAATATGAGCAATCATGTCTAGGATATTGACGAGATTTTTTGTGCGTTCAGGGATGTCTTTTTCATTGAGCGTCAGGCGCGCAAGGTGTGCAACTTTTCTAACATCATTTTCAGTGATCAGTGGATTAGCCAACTTTTTTTCCTCGTTCAAATTTGGATTAGGGAATTTTATCAGACGGCAGGATCGCGATAGTAACCCTTTAATAACTGTTTGCCAAACCCGTATCATAAAATAGATGATCTTTGTGATATTAAATGTGTTATAGGGAATATATTGCTTGTCTTTCTTTGAGTAACCGCTTGTTATTTCGATAATTGGCTGAATATAATACAGGTGCTTAGAGACGAGCGTTATAAAGGGGGAAACGCGACCCCCACTTTAGATTAAAGTAAGTAAAGGCGATCGATATAATCTGTTGAATTTGAAGGGGATGAAAATAATTTCCCCTTAAAAATCCCCCTGGTTCTGTCTCAACTTAAAGGATGCAAGCCCTGCATATTCAAGTTGAACGAGTATATTTCCCAAATAGACAACTTAGTTTTGGATAAACAAAGTATGATACTTAAAAATATTAGAGGTATTTTTTCAAATGACCTCTCCATTGATTTAGGAACAGCAAATACACTTATTTATGTTCCCGGCCGCGGTATTGTGCTTGATGAGCCTTCCGTGGTTGCCATCAGAAGTAATAGTTCAGGCCAAGCACATGTTGCTGCGGTTGGTTTTGAAGCTAAGCGCATGCTAGGCCGTACACCGGGTAACATTGTTGCGACCAGACCGTTGAAAGATGGCGTTATTGCTGATTTCTATGTGACAGAGAAAATGCTGCAGCACTTTATTAATAAAGTGCACCAAAATCGAGTGTTTAAACCGAGCCCACGTGTTCTGGTTTCTGTCCCTTGTGGCTCTACCCAGGTTGAACGTCGTGCGATTAGGGAATCGGCTTTGGGTGCAGGTGCCAGAGAAGTGTTCTTGATTGAAGAGCCTATGGCTGCTGCAATGGGTGCGGGTTTGCCTGTCGAAGAAGCAAGTGGTTCTATGGTAGTAGATATTGGTGGTGGTACCACTGAAGTGGCCATTATCTCCCTGAGCGGTGTGGTATATTCTGCTTCTGTGCGTATTGGTGGAGATCGTTTTGATGATGCTATCATTAATTATGTTCGTCGTAATTACGGTACGCTGATAGGAGAAGCCACAGCGGAGCGTATTAAGAAAGATATTGGCGCGGCATTTCCGAGTGGTGAAGTCAAAGAAATTGAAGTGAGAGGCCGAAACTTGGCAGAGGGTGTTCCTCGCAGTTTCGTAATGAATAGTAATGAAATCTTAGAAGCGTTGCAGGAGCCATTGAGTGGTATTGTAACAGCTGTCAGAGATGCATTAGAAAAAATCCCACCTGAGCTTTCTTCAGATATTGCAGAGCGCGGTATGGTTTTGACGGGTGGTGGTGCGTTGTTGAGAGATATAGACAGGCTTATCATGGAAGAAACAGGGTTGCCTGTTATTATTGCTGAAGACCCATTGACCTGTGTAGCAAGAGGGGGTGGGCACGCATTAGAAGTGATGGATACATTATCATCTGGGTTATTTTCTAAAGAATAGGGGGCAGTTGACAAATTGTCAGCAGCGCCTAGTCAAACGGCTAGCAGTTCCTTTTATCCCTATGAGGAATTGCTAGGCTTGAACAACTGGAGTGTTTTGCCATTAAGCCGCTTTTCAAAAGAAACCCATTGCTTGGACTTCACGCAGTCCTTCTTGCGTCTCTTGCCTTGTCTCTGATGATTTTTGATCGGCAGGAGACTTACCTCTTTAAGTTTCGTGCCTATATGATGGCGGCTGTTTATCCGCTTCAGGCACTGATCGATAAACCTGTTTACTTTTACCACTGGCTTGAAAATACTGTTTCGGCGCAGCAAGAAATTTTGGCTGAAAATGCCAGCTTGCGTGTGCGGCAGTTACTCCTACAAGCAAAACTCCAGCGTCTGCTCGCCATAGAGCGAGAAAATTCACACCTTAGAGAGCTTTTGAATTCTTCTAGCCACTTGACGGGAGATGTCGTTGTTGCTCAACTTTCCTCTGTTGAAATTGATCCGCTGACGCGAGAAGTTACCTTAGATAAAGGAGAGCACGATCGTGTTTTTGTGGGGCAACCCGTGCTAGACGCTTATGGTGTATTTGGCCAGGTGATTGCTGTGGGGCCGTTTAGTAGTAAGGTGTTATTGATTAATGATGGTAGAAGTGCAATTCCCGTTCAGAATAATCGTAATGGATTGCGGTCAGTCGTGGCCGGTACGACATTTATGGACCGCTTGATTTTGCTAAATATGCCTGTGACAGTCGATATTAAAGAAGGTGATATTTTTGTCACGTCTGGTTTGGGCGGAAGGTTCCCTTTTGGTTATCCAGTTGGGCGCGTGGTGAGCGTGAAAAAAAAATCAACTGGACGTTTTGCAGATATTCAGCTTCAACCGAGTGCAAATTTGGATAGCTCACGTTTAGTGATGTTGATTTGGCCATCAGGTGATTAAATGAAAGTTTTTTTTATTATTTTTATCAGTTTTTTGGTTGCCGCTTTGTTGCAGATGGTACCTCTTCCAATTTGGGCAATTTGGCTCAGACCAGAGTGGATATTGCTTGTACTGATTTATTGGATACTATATTTGCCTGAAAATGTTGGGTTAAATACTGCATTTGTTGCGGGTGTATTTCTTGATGTTCTAATGGGAACACTATTAGGTGAGAATGCTTTTGCCTTTGTTGCAATCGTCTATATTATGATGCGTTTTTCTCGCAGAATTGAGTTGTCTCCTGGGTGGCAGCAGGCTGTTCTTATTCTTTTCCTTATGCTGATTTTCCAGACTTACAAATTTATGGTGTGGCGCTGGTTGTACGGGCAGGGTGTTGAACCGCTGTATTGGATTTCTTCTGCCACTACTGCCTTGCTTTGGCCCTGGGTGTATGCGATTTTAAGTAAGCTTCAACATCATCATTTGCACCCTGGGAGGCATAGTCCTTTGGGTAATCTTTAGATGCGAAAATGAATATTGATTCCAATAGTAAGAAAAATGATACGGCATCACCTCCAGCATATCTGCTTGTTCGCATTCGTCGCCTACTAATTACTTCAGTTGTCATACTCATCGTCTTTTTGGCGGTGGTTGTCGGCATTAGTCGTTCTTTATTCTCCTATATCGACCGCTACCAAACGTGGTTTGAATCGACAGCAAGCCAAATGACCGGACAGGTAGTTCATATTGGCAAAGTGCAAGCCAGCTGGAAGACACTGCATCCGGCGTTTGTCTTTAATGATGTAGTGGTGCTAGATCCCTCCGGAAAAAAAAAATCTTATCCATATTTCTCATTTTGAAGTCGGAGTGAATCTCATAAAAAGTTTGTTTCAATGGCGGTGGGTTCCTCATTCATTGGCGGTGTCGGGACTGAGCTTAGATATCCATGAAGGAGAGAACTATTTACTAGAAATAAACGGTATCAAAACGATGTTCGCACTACGAGGTGAAGAAAACACCTCTCCTACGGTGGTACAGGATTTTTTGGTGTGGCTATTACAGCAGGGCGATGTCAATTTGGATGGCTTAGATATTAATTGGCACGGCCGTGATGGTATGTTTCTGTCTCTCACTGATATTCAGCTTACGCTGTATAGTAAATTTTTTCAGCGTCAAATAATTGGTCTTGCCACGTTAGTGCAAAAGAAACCTGCAAAGCTTAGGTTCGTTATTAATATAAAACCTGATTTCTTTCGCAGCCAGTTAATTTCAGCCCAAGGATACTTACGTGCTAGAGATGTGGAAATAGAACCATGGATGGAAATTTATGATTGGGAGGACGTGAGCCTTAAGCAGGGTAATCTGAACGACGTGCAATTGTGGGCAGATTGGCAAGATGGGTTATTTAGACGACTACAAAGTCAGCTCAAAATTGATCATTTAGATATTTATGACGGGACACGTGATCAGCTAATAACCACCAAAAATCTTCCTGGCAGTGTTGCTTGGCAACGAGATAACCTAGGTTGGGTGATGGTTGCTCGTGATCTCACTGGTTACATCAACCAAGAGGCTTGGCCTTTGCGTGCATTTAGCCTCCAAAACATCTATGCCCCATCAGAGCAAACGCAATTATTGCGGGTCGATACATTAGATCTTGCAAGCTTGAACAAAACATTTCCTTTCTTATCTTCCTTTAGTGGCGCTCCTAATCCATTAGTACAGGATGTCTCATCTATTAAACCCTCCGGGACGCTAGAAAATATTATTCTACGTCGTGATTTTGTGGGTGACCAACCTCCTGAAATTTCTTTTGCTGCGGCGTTCAAAAATCTCAGTTTTTCGTCTTGGAAAAAAATACCCGGGATGAAAAATATGAATGGGCGGCTAAAAATCAGCCAGACATCAGGTAGTTTATTATTGGACGGTGAAAATCTAAGTATAGATTCGGATGGCTTTTTTGCAGCACCTCTGTCATTGAATGCCTATCATGCAGAAGTAGATTGGCTTAAGACTGAGCCTGGTTGGCAAGTACAAGCAGAGCAATTTGATTTCACAGATGACTCTCTTACCGCTTCTGGTCGGCTCAATTTATTTGTGTCAGATGAAGAAGGTCAAAGCCCTTTTGTCTTTTTACAAACCATTTTCCAAGAAAAGAATGCGCAACATTTACGCAAATATGTCCCTATTAAAATATTTAGCAAAGCTTTATCTGAATGGTTTCAACAAGCCTTTGTGGGGGAAGGGAATATTAGTGGGCAAGCACTATTGCACGGTCCTTTGGATAAATTTCCTTATGATCATCAGGAAGGACGATTTCAAGTATTAGCCAATACGCAAGATATGGTGCTTAGTTATCAATCATACTGGCCTATGCTGACTAAGCTTTCGACAGATTTATTATGGAATGGCAGTCGTTTGTTGATTGGTGTCAAACAAGCCGAAATTTTAGATATTCCTGTTAAAAATGTTTCAGCAGAAATTGCAGACCTTGGTCGCCCTGAATTAAAAATTAATGCCAATAATATTATAACAACAGGCGAACAAGGATTAGATTTTATTACTAAGAGTCCGCTGAGCCAGACCTTAGGCAAGAAATTAAAAGATATTCAGTTAGCCGGTCCGATAGAACTAGATTTAAATTTATTGATACCTTTTCACAGTGAAAATCTGCCGTTGTCAGTTAAAGGAGATATCACGCTACTATCACCTGCAAAGCTAGCATTGCAAAAATGGGGCATAGACTTAGTAGATTTGCAAGGCGCCTTTAGCTTTACTGAAAATGCGCTAGCTGGAGATAACTTGTCCGCGCGTTGGCTAGGAAATCCTGTCAGCATTAATATTAAGACAGAGACCATTTCAGCAGACGATCGTATTATTCGTATTAATGCTCAGGGCCGATTGTCATTAGATAATATTGTCAAAATGTATTCGCTGGATGCGCTGAAAAAAATTGCTTCTGGGGCAGCAGGGTATAATGTTAGTTTGGCCTTGAGAAATTCTAAGGGTATTGATAGCACAACTTTATCTATGTCTTCGGACTTGGAGGGGATAGAGGTCAAATTACCTGAGCCTTTTGCGAAAAAAGCGGCAACAAAATCTTCACTAAGCGCGCAGCTTATTTTTTCTGATAAAGATAATAATTTGTTCGACTTAACAGCAGCATATACCAAAGCAGTAAATACTTCGTTAAGGTTTGTACAAAAAAAACGGGCAAATGGGCAACCAGCGCAATGGAATTTTGATCGTGGAGAAGTGCGTTTTGGTAACCAAGTAGCTACTTTAGGCAGCCGACCTGGCTTGCGTGTCGCAGGAAATTTATCCGAGATTAACTGGTCAAATATTGGGCCTTGGTTTTCTTCATTCACCGAAGGGTCAGGAAATAAACAAGATATTGAAAATTTTCCACTGGACCAAATTGATTTAAACATTCATACGCTAAAAGCTTTTGGCTTAACGCTTTCTCCAATTAATATAAAAGCGATTATGCTTGGAAATGTTTGGAAGATTAATCTGAATAATAACCAACTATCTGGTTGGGTCATGCTGCCAGTTAAAGGCGCTAAAATATCCAGCATAAGAGCTGAGTTTGATAGACTTTATTTGACAGGGGATGAAAGCGGAGATACGACCTCAATAGATCCGGGGCAATTACCGCCCTTAGATATTTTGCTCAAAGATTTTCGTTATGGAAAGCGTCATTTTGGAAGATTTTACTTTGTCACTTCTCCTCAGAAAAATGCTTTGTATATTAATAAAGCTTCATTAAGCTCGCCTGATTACACAATTAATGGGACGGGTTTATGGCAAAGATTGGGAAATGGTTTAGCACGCAGCACAATTAGCGGCGGATTTCAGATAAATGATATGGGTAGTTCATTAAGAGAATGGGGCGTAACTGATAGTGTAAGAGAGGGAAATGGAAAAGGAGCTTTTTCATTATCTTG
>JAQSWO010000135.1 GCA_029266595.1 Gammaproteobacteria bacterium | reverse complement strand
AAATACCGCCTCCAAGATTTTTTGATCATTACCTAAAGCAATGATAATGCCACCAGTACGTGGATCTTTGGGACCTGACATCAATAAAAATCCTTTTTTATATTGTTGGTCCAAAAACTCTCTATGAGATACCAGATGTTTTTCTATCTCGGAGAAGTCTTTTTTATAGATGATGTTAATGACAAACATGGCTATAACCTCACATGATTTCTTCCTAAAATGCTAAAAAATAGCATCTTGAAATGAGATAGATATATATTGAGTTTTTCCTAGATTGCTTCTTCTAACAAAGCAATTTTCCAATTCCCTTCTCTTCTCGCGAGAGAGAAAGTGGCCGATAGGCCGGATGAAAGGGGAATACCTCGCAAAGATGGGGTGCCGTTAATCCCTACGCAATTTATCCGACATAGAAACAGGCGTAGGATAGCGCATTACCACAAGATACGATGACATCACAAAAGTCAGCATGGTCACTAGCATCACTAATGCAGAAGCTTGCGCTGACAATAAACCTTCATGTATGGCGATATAAGCCACTAAAATAGAAAACTCACTGGCTTGGCCTAAGCGCATTCCTACTTCCCAGCCAACTTTTTTAGGCTCTCCTAATCCAGAGAATAAATATCTAAACACCACTGGCTTTAAGATAAGTAGCATAACCGCCACAGCAAGCGAGGGGACAATAATGGCTGAGAAATAACTTAAATCAAATCTCGCACCAATAGAGAAAAAGAATAAGACTAAGAAAAAGTCACGCACAGGCTTTAGGCTCTCAGCGATGTAAAAGGCGATAGGGCTAGATGCGATAGAAACCCCTGCGATAAACGCACCAATTTCAGCCGACAATCCCACATATTCCGCCAACTGTGACAAGCCCAGACACCACGCAATCGCGAGCAAAAACATATACTCACGGATCCTATCAAATTTACGAAACAACTTACGCAATACAAAGCGCTCAAATAAGAAAGCCAAAACAACCATCAAAGGTAGCGTCAGCAAAACAAGTCCCATATGCAACCAATCAAAATTGCCTAAATCACTGCCCTGCAGTACCAACAATAACAAAATAGCGAGTAAATCTTGAACCAAGAGCACACCTATCATTAACTCGCCTATGTGCTGGTGATGTAAAACTGTTGTAGGAAGTAATTTCAAACCGATAATCGTACTTGAGAAAATCAAAGCAGACGCGATGATCAAACTTTCAGCAACGGCATAACCAAATAACAATAACACTGCAAAGCTAGCGCCAACGAAGATCACAGAACTGATCAAGGCGACCAAACTCACCTTCTTCAACACATGCAAAAGGCTCTGCGGTTTCAAATGCAAACCTAGTAAGAACAGCAGGATAATAATCCCCAACTCGCCGACTTCAGCATTAACCCTTGAATCAGACACCCACTTCAATGCCCAAGGCCCGAGCAAGATACCCAGTATCATATAGGCGACAAGAAGGGATTGGCGCGTGTATAGTGCAACCGTTGAAAGCACAGCAGCGCCAGAGAATATTAAAAATATTGAAAAAAGTAGTATGTTGTGGTCCATGGCGGCGGAGTATAACAGAAATTAATTCAAAGGCTAGGCTAAGCGTATCATCTTGAGCCTACGAAGAATTTCTCTATCTTGGCACCGATCTAAAGAGATCTTTCACTACGGGCATAATGATAGTATTGGAGCCCCAACCTTTAGAAAAAAATGGAATGCAATGAACCATACGGATCTTTTCATTATAGGCGGCGGTATTAACGGCACGGGCATTGCTGCAGATGCCGCCAATCGCGGCCTAAGCACGATACTATGCGAACAAGGCGATCTTGCCTGCGGCACCTCTTCCAAAAGCAGCCACTTAATACATGGCGGCCTGCGTTATCTTGATTATTATCAATTTAGACTCGTCAAAGAGTCTCTAGAAGAACGTAGCGTGCTGCTCAAAAGAGCACCGCACTTAGTATCTCCTCTTTCATTTATCCTACCCTATAATCAGCAGCTCAAGCCCAAATGGATGATTAAACTGGGGCTATTTTTGTATGATCATCTAAGCCACCAAAATATTCTCCCCGCTTCTCACGCTATTTGCTTCAAACAACATCCCGCAGGGAAATTGATTCAAAATCATTTTACCCAAGGCTTTAGTTACACCGACTGCTTGGTAGACGATGCCCGCCTTGTGATACACAACGCCATCGCAGCCCAGAAAAGCGGCGCCACTATACGCACACGCACACGCTTTCTTTCTGCCAAACGACGAGATCATCATTGGGAAATATGTGTAGAAGACGTACGCACGGGAGAAAAAGAATATATCAGCGCAGCGGCATTAGTGAATGCAGCAGGCCCTTGGGTGGATGATGTGTTATGTAACAAACTTCAACTCAGCGCCTCCCCTCAAATGCAATTAGTCAAAGGCAGTCACATTATTGTGCCCCGGCTATATAAAGAGGATTTTGCCTTTACCTTATCTACTACTGATCATCGCATCGTTTTTATCATCCCCTATCTACAAAAATACAGCCTAATTGGCACTACAGAAATCCTTTACCGGGGCAATCCCAACGACGCGCATATCAGTGCAGCAGAAATTACTTATTTATGCGATGTGGTTAACAAATATCTTATTAAACCCATTTCCTATGAACATATTGTTTCCACTTATGCTGGTGTAAGACCTTTATACGATGAAAAAACCACGCATGCTTCTCCGTCTAGCATAACAAGAGACTACAAACTTATACTCGATGCGTGTGATCATCAACCTCCCTTACTTTCTATTTTTGGTGGAAAAATTACCACCTATAGAAAACTATCAGAAAAGGCACTAGGTCTTCTTCAACCATTTTTTAAAAATATGAAACAAAGATCTACAAGAGATATTCCATTACCAGGAGGCGGCTTTGATAATCTTGACGCGTACATAAAAAAAATTTCCCATCTCTACCCTTTTCTTCCTTTTAGCTTAATACAAAGGTGGGTCAAATCTTATGGAACGCACGTAGAAAAATTTTTAGAAAATGTCGCGTCGCTATCAGATTTAGGTGTGCATATAGGTGAGAATTTATATGAACGCGAAGTACTTTATTTAATGGCAAATGAATGGGCTGAAACTGCAGAGGATATTTTATGGAGGAGAACAAAATTAGGGCTTTCTTTTTCTGAAAAAGACATGGCGCAGTTGGAGATGATGATATTGAACTTAAGAAAGCGATCCGCTGCGCCCCTCAGCTGGTCTCTGTAACCCTCTGCACCGAGGGTGCAGGGTGCGTCGATAAGAACGAGGAGTCTCGCAGAAAGGGGGTGATCTGCTACCCTTCTTTTAGGTTGGGCTTCGTCATCACGAAGCCCAATATACATGGCTCTATCTATTGGGACTTAACACATCCTCGGAGTCCCGCTCTGGGTGAGATGATGGCAAATCATCAAACGCAACACCTTCAAACCCGTTGTCGTTCTCCGCATTACTCTGCTTTCTGTCTCTCCCTTGCTGTTCCCTTCTCACACTAAACTTGTCAAGAAGTGAAGCCATATTTTCTTCTTTCAAGCTCCTTTAATAACTGATCATGTTTTCTTGATATGCTACTAGGAACTACCTCTCCTCTTACTTGGTAAGCATCTATTGTTCTTTTCGTTCTTTCTATTTCCGCAGTAAGTTCACTTGATCCAATCGCTCTTCGCATTGCTGCAGAATCTTCTTGGTTTTGCTGTGCAGAATTGTTACTAGTCGACAGGGGCTCTGCTTGCTTAACCTCTAGCACCGAGCTGTCTGATAGAGGCTCGTCGTCGCTATCTAAATATAACGCCTCTTCAATTGCATCGTCCAATTTTTCAGTACTTAGTACATTTAATATATGGTCAAGAGTTTTGCATGCTTGAGGGCTTAACTCGTAATGCGGATGATCAACAAAAAACTGTAATGCTTTCTCCAGATTATAGCGACCTTCTATATGTATGAAGCAAAAGCCATTTTCACCTTTCAACTTGGTCATCTCAATTCCTGACACACTTAATTGGCGAACTAATCCCACTAGATCAGCGTTGTCTATAACTTCAAGTCGAATATAATCATTTGGAAGTGGAACATAACTGTGAGAATAGCTAGCAAAAAACTTTAAGGCTTTCTTAAAATTTTTGGGATCTTCTTTCCGGCCTTTTATACGTATCAAGGAAAAGCCATCATCACCTTGACCTTGCTTGGTTATCTTAATCTTGGCCACGCGTGATAGCCGGTGAAGTAATCCGTCTGGACCCTGGTTTTCCACAACTTTAAGTTCAATATAATCCCGTTTAGAATAATCAGGCCAAATAGAATAGGAATGAGCATTTTTATTAGTATATATGAATATAATTCTGGGGATATTCCCTTGTGGTTTAGCTACATTGAAATCCGAGCCCGGGCGGCCTTCTTTAATATGCGCGTAACTACGTGTCTTACCTGTTACTTCGAATGATTGTCTTCGGCTCACACCAACTTCATCGATTGATGCCACAAAATTTGTTAAGGCACTAACAATATCTTGAAGAAAGGCTTTAAAAGCACTCCAAAAGCCTTCATTAACAACAGGAGTATTTGCCGGTACTCCAACCATGGCTTCA
>JAQSWO010000134.1 GCA_029266595.1 Gammaproteobacteria bacterium | reverse complement strand
TTAACGTGGCGGCGGCGATGATACAAGAGGCGGAAGAAAAGTCGCCGGGAATATGGGCTTGGAAAGGTGAGTAGTGTTGGTTGCCTGGAATATGAAAAACGTCGGTATCATTGAATTGGTTGTGTGTGTAATTGATGCTGTGTTTTTTTAGCCAACTGAGTGTCATCTCTATGTATGGGCGTTCATGTAAATTTTGGATATGTATTTCGCTGTCTTTAGGTGCGCAGGGTAAAGAGATCAATAGTGCAGATAGGTATTGTGAATTCAAGCCGTCCACCATGGTTTTTCCACCTAGCAAATGACCGGAAACTGTCAGGGGGCATTTTTCTTTTTCTTTGAGATATCGGATGTCCATTCCCAGCTGGTTTAAAGCGCGGACCAAAGGCGCGATAGGCCTTGCGCGCATTTGATCACCGCAGTCAAAAATAACGGGGATATGGGGTTGGTCTCTTAATCCTAGAAGAGGCAGGGAGAAGAGTGTGGTAAGCCCTGAATTGCCTGAATAGAAATATTCGGTAGTGGTTTGAAAAGGAATGCCTGCGCCGCTCAAGGTGATGCTGCGATCGTGAAATTTTATATGAATGCCTAGGGATTGGGCGATGCGAAGAGCGTCGGAGGTATCGTCGGAAGTCAAAGGATTGAGAAGGGTACATTCCCCGCTTGCAAGGGCTGCAAAGACAATGCCTCGAATATTTTGTGATTTTGAACTGGGAGGGGCCAATATGCCTCTTAGTTTCTTCGTGTTGTGAACATGAACGTGCATGTGCAGAAGCCTATGTCTAAGGCCAGGATTCCCCTATTAAAATGGTGGCGGACCCATTTTTACTACTAGCCACTTTAATGCGAGAGCTCAAGGCTGATGCTAAAGCCGCGTAAGCTATCATAATTACGATGTATTTGGTATTGGGGTTTGGTTGGATGTATTGTTAGGGTGAGGTGTCTTGGGTTGTGCAAACATGCCGAAAGCGGCCAATTTTTCTGAAAAGCAAGAAGAAGGTGTTAAGGGATTGGTCTTTTTAGTGTTATTGCCCTCACTATCGCTAGGTAGGTTTTTGTTGGGTATGTTAGCCATAGGTTTTCTCCAAATTATGGAGAAGGCTGTGCTCACCTTCTTGGAGGGCAGTATACCTATCGAACCTTAAGGAAATATTAGGGGTTATTCGAAATTTTAAAAAAATCCTCTGGGGTGACTTCAAGGAGGATTTGTACCGTCAAAACGTTTCATATCGCGAGCATTGTATTTTTTGGCCATTTTGAATAGGTATTCTAAAAAGTTTTTTTCAAGAAAAATCATCGTCAAGCCGCCCGGTTAAATTAATAGCATTTAGATGTTCATAACGTTGCAAAAAGAGCTTGATGGACTTGGCTTTAGCTGAAGGAAGATATTCTTTTAGCTGGTTAAAATAGGATTTTTGTTCATCTTTATCAACTTCAAAACATTTGGAAATTTCTTGGCATAATTCTGGTGTTAATTTTTGATAGACTGCACAGGTTTCAATAAAACAAGTTCACTCCCTGTTGGAGCGTTCTCAGAATCGCGACACGGTGCTTTCATATGTGGCATATATTGGTTGAGGGTTAGGCGGCTATCTAAGATTTTTGCCAAAACCGTCAGATTGCTGCCTGGCTCTCATCTACACCCTGCCTCTTTTTCCAACGAAGCAATTCAGGCACACCTACAGTACTCTTGAAGGATTTTGTACTGTCTTTGCTCACTCTTCATTCCCACGCAGAGCGTAGGAATGAGGGCATGGGTTAATTCAATTAATTAAGCCTATGGCTGATAACTCTATGTTTGGAACTACTGCAGGCACAGGCGGTCTATTTAGATCCTCTCTAGCTTCCACTCTCTCCAAAATAGATGATATCGATGATGCCAACTTTTGCACTTCAGGATCAGATTTAGCGATAGATAATTCATTTAGCCATTCCTGCAGCGCCTGTAGCTTTAGATGATTATCAAACAATGCGAAATTTTCTTTGACCCATTTTAATGGATGGTTTGTAGTAGGTTGTTGCTGTAAAGAGAAACCCGACCGAGGAAGAGTAATTTTTTCGCTTAGCTCTTGTAATATTTTAGAAGGAATTTGAGTTAGTTCGCTGTGTGATTCTTGTGGTAGCTGATCATAGGGTTTGGTCCAATCTAGAATTTCTCCTACATTCTGCTGAGATAATACACAATATTTTTCTATGTATTGATGCTCAAAAATTAGGACTTGCAAAGTTTTGCCCAGGTTCTGAAATACGGGGGAACGCTGAAGGCTCATATCGTTTTCACTTTTGCTTTCATCAGCTTCTTGACTTGGCCAGGGGTTAGCGCCATATGCCAAAAGTAGTCTTACACCCCACTCTATATCTTGATGAGCGAAAGAAAGTAATAGGGAAGCGCCGCTCTCATCTTTTATATTAGGATCAGCACCCATGGCCAACATACGTCGTGCGGTTATACTGTCACCTCTACGCATCGCAGAAAGCAGCAGCTTATCTTTTTGTGCTGCGTTCATTTCATTTTTAAGAAGTGCTTGTTCTTGCGGCCGAGCTGCTTCGTCTGCTTTTTCATCACTACATTCGCTGTCTACAGGTTGATACGCTTGGAGTTGAGCTAAAATGAGTTGTAGATCATCGGGAATTAAAACCTTAGCCTCTTTAAAAGCCTTTCTTGCAGCCATTTCAAGTAGGGGCAGCAATTGAGTGTCTGTGCATTTATCTATTCTCTCGCGCAAGCCTAAAATTATTTCCTCTCTAATTTTTGACTCAAAGCCCAACGAAAAATACGATTTTGCATTGGATAGAGCTGTTTTTAGCTGCTGTTTTTCTCTCTCCTGAAATATTATGGGTTGAGAATTTAGTGGACGCATACGACAAGCTTTTAGGAATTCATAATCAAAAGTATGCCTTATTAGATAATTTCCCAAGTCTTGATATACGGTCAGCTCCGCAATTGTTCTGCCTTCCGAATTCGCTTCATTTGGGTTTGCACCATATTCTAAGAGAAGTTTAGTTGCAGCTACTCGATCTCGGTGTACTAATCGCTTACAAAGCGCTGCTTCGAATAAGAGAGGAAGCTTCGGTTGAGGTGTTTCCAAATTCGCTCCTTGCTTCAGAAGCGCCTCCGTAAGTTCTAAATCTCCCTCTTGTAATGCTTTTTGCAATAAAAAATAGCCGCTGTCACCATACAATTCAAAATTCAGCCTAGGATTGTCTTGCTTTAGAAGCGCTAAAATCTTATGACGTCTTATCTTTTTTTCCTGAGAAGAATAATCAGCTGAGAAATAATTGCATATTGCTTCGCGTAACAGCTGCGGCGTGATGAACTCAACTTGATATAACTCAGAGATTTTTGCTGGGCTCATATTAGGTAGATTACTCAAAAATTCTAAGACTCTGTCTTTAGGAGTCATATCAGCTATATTGAGTAAGAATTTTAATACTCTTTCTTCAGCTGCTTGGTTTTCTGTAACTTGGGTGAAGATATTTGCTATTTCCTCTGGAACCGGAAGCTTAGCGTATTGAAATATTCCTCTGGCTTTAATTGCGAATTCATAAAGGCGCTCTACAGGAGTATTTTGCTCTACCTGGCCTTGTAGAAGTGTGAGGATTTCTTGCATCTTTTTATCTTTATCGCTCCACGTAATGAAGGGTTTGGATTTTGTGAATGCTGCAATCAACTCGCGTTTCTGCTCAGCGAGTTGGTGGCGACGCTGTTGGCTCAAGTGGATATCAAGCTGGGGCTTAGAGTGATGCGTAAACTCATAGTTAAAAACGAGCTTAATCATGCTTTCTCCTAGCAGATCAAAATACTTTTTTGTATGTTTCATCGAGTGTTTCACCCTTTGGGCCTTGTATGCGAGGATCAATACCGCATTCATGTAGAAGGAATTTTAACGTAGGTATGGCGGCATGTTCAGGTACTTTGTTTTGGCTTGCAACATGCAACAAGAGGGGCATATTGAAAAGATGGTGTGTGTTGTGGATATTTGCTCCTCTTGATAAGAGCATTTTTGCCATATCAACCTGATTGTCTAACACTGCGACTGCTAGGGCCACATCAATCTCTTTTAAGGGAGAGTTTTTTGCAGCTGCTCTCCCACCGTCATATATTGCATTACCCGCATCGTAGTCCAAAAGTAGTTCTACTAGCGCTTTATCTCTCTGACAGACGGTAGATAACAAAAGAGAATTATTCTGAATACCAGTTTTAGATTTTAATATTCTTGGTAATCCTTCGATTTTTTGTCTGGGATTTGCTCCTGCCTCTAATAAAATCTTCGCTATCGATCTCAATTTCCTCATACGATTGGGATTTCTCCCTGTGTTCAAAA
>JAQSWO010000133.1 GCA_029266595.1 Gammaproteobacteria bacterium | reverse complement strand
ATCCTTTTTCCTAGAGTAAAGAGGTTATAGAAACTTTTTCAAATTATATAAAGCTTCTAATGCCTGCATAGGCGTTAATGTATCTGGTTGAATATCGGCAAGCGCCTCTACCACGGGATGTGATTCACCTACTACCTCTACCTGTGTCGACCGTTCAGATTTTAGGGCATAGCTATTCGTGTCTTTAGATTCTAATTCAGATAATTTGTGCTGAGCTTCCAAAATAACAGGGCGCGGCACTCCAGCGAGTTTAGCGACCTGTAATCCATAGCTTTGACTAGCAGGACCTTCATTGACAGTGTGCATAAACACAATTTTATCGTCATGCTCAACAGCATGCAGATGGACGTTAGCGACCATCTCTAATTGGTCAGCCAAATGAGTCAGCTCAAAATAATGTGTAGCAAATAACGTCAGCGCGCCTATTCTTTTTGCGAGGTGTTCAGCACACGCCCAAGCGAGAGACAAGCCATCGAAAGTACTGGTGCCTCGCCCTATTTCGTCCATTAACACCAAACTATTGCTAGTAGCGTTGTGCAGAATATTTGCAGTTTCGGTCATTTCTACCATAAACGTGGAACGGCCACCTGCTAAATCATCACTGGCACCAATACGCGTAAAAATTCTATCTATATTTCCCACCACTACTCGTTTTGCTGGAACAAAACTTCCTATACAAGCCAGCAACACAATCAAGGCCGTTTGCCGCATATACGTAGATTTACCACCCATATTCGGACCAGTGATGATTAACATGCGTCGCTCATCATCTAAAGAAACATCATTGGGAACAAAGGGCATATCACTGACTTGCTCGACGACTAAGTGACGTCCTCCTTCAATTAAAATACCTGAAGTTTCGGCAAATTCAGGTGCCACTAGGTTTAATGTGACCGCGCGCTCAGCTAAATTGTTCAACACATCTAATTCAGAAAAACTTTCTGCTGTTAATTGAAGTGATTGCATTTGCAATATCAAGTACTCTATTAAATCTTCATATAGCTTTTTTTCTCTAGAAAGTGCTCGAGATTTCGCACTCAAAACTTTGTCTTCAAAAGATTTTAGTTCGCTGGTGATATAACGCTCAACATTTTTCAAAGTTTGCCGACGCATATACTCAACAGGTGCTTTATCTGACTGTGTCCGACTGATTTCTATATAGAAGCCATGGATGCGGTTATACCCTACTTTGAGCGTTGACAAACCTGTCCTTGCTTTTTCTTTTTCTTCTAGATCAATTAAATATTGATCGCTGTGCTCACTCAGGCGCCTATACTCATCCAGCTCTTCATCATATCCTGGCGCAATCACGCCACCTTCTTTTAATAAAGCAGGCGGATTTTCGATGATGGCTAGAGATAACTTATCACTTACTTCTGCTAGTTCTCCCAACATAGCATTTAGCGATTGAAGGCGTGCGGCAGGCAAATCTTTAATAATAGATTTAACTTCAGGAATAATTTGCAATCCTTTGTTTAATTGGACCAAGTCTCTTGGTCGAGCAGATCGCAAACCTACACGTGCCAAAATACGTTCCATATCACCCACAGGACGCAACAGCTGATGCAGTGGTCTATGTAAAGATTCAGACTGCAAGGTTTGAATGGCTTGGTGCCTAAGCCCCAACGATTGTTGATCACGCAAAGGACGTGTTATCCAACGCCTTAATAAACGTGTTCCCATAGGCGTAGCGGTCTTATCCATCACATGAGACAAGGTATGTTCTTTGCCACCTGACAAATTGGTAATCAGCTCCAAATTGCGAATAGTAGAAGCATCCATAGACAGTGCTTCTTCCACCTCTTCCACCTTCAAAGTTTGTATATGTGGCAAAGCAGCGCGCTGGGTATATTTGAGATACTGCATCAAGGCACCGGCTGCGCAAAGCGCTTCTTTAAGATGCAAACAGCCAAAAGCAGAAAGATCTTTGGTTTGGAAATGTTGGGTGAGTAATCGAATCGCTCCTTCTCGTTCAAACTCCCAAGCAGGGCGACGACGGATATGCGGTTGATTCAAGCCATCAGTGCCAACCATATCTTCACTGATCAATAACTCCACAGGCTTAAGACGTGCCAGCTGAGACAATAGCGCTTCTCGTCCCACCACTTCTAATATTTGAAAGCGTCCACTGGTGATATCTACCCAAGCAATGCCATAGTGCTCTTGAACCATATGCAATGCGACCAATAAATTATCCTTTTGCTCATCCAGCAAAGCCTCATCTGTCACTGTACCTGGTGTGATAATCCTCGTCACTGCACGCTCAACCGGACCTTTGCTATTAGCAGGATCACCAATTTGTTCACATAAAACGACAGACTCGCCCATCTGAACTAATCGAGCCAGATAGTTTTCTAAAGCATGGTAAGGGATACCTGCCATAGGAATAGGTTGGCCTGCTGAATGGCCTCTAGCCGTTAAGGTGATATTCAATAGTTCAGCTGCTTTTTCAGCATCACTGTAAAAAAGCTCGTAAAAATCTCCCATACGATAGAGCAACAACATATGAGGATATTCGGCTTTTATGCGTAGATATTGTTGCATCATAGGGGTGTGATGCTTGGTATCAGCTGGTATCTTTGAAGAAGTCAGTGTGTTCACAGTAGGAGTCCTAGCGTTTTAGATAGGCGCATTCTAAGATAGTACGAGCTTTTTTTATATACTGTACTTAGTGTCCTTCGAGATATTAGATTTTTTCCTGCGCGATATAAAGCAAGCGCTTCACAACTTGGTTTATCCCTACGAATTAAGGTCTTAGCGCATTTTATTCTCGTTCCCACACGCTTGTGTGGGAACGAATAGAACCCAGTCTAACCTCTACAAACTCACATTCTCTCAACCCAAAGTTATTAATTAATGCTCGCCTTAGAATCAGGGGGAGGTAACACGAGTTGTTGGGAGGGGGAACCGGGTTTAGGTTTAGAAGGTTTATCGAAAATTCCTGCCCACCAATTACTTGCGTCTGAAAATATTTTTCCAACGAGGCTAAGACCAGCTTCGTTAGGAAGTTGTTTCACAAACGTTGCAAGCTCAGAACCTATTTCAGCAAAAGCCTTAGGAAACAGCGTTTCTGCTGCAAGTATAACGGCCTTGAGTCGTATAGTATTGTCCTCGCATTTCTTGATTTCTTTCTCCAATAAAGCAGTCATTTTTTCATATATTTTTACTTTACCACTATGAGATCTATCATCCATCCGCCATTGATTCAGTAGTTTTTGAATGTGCATGACCCTATCAGCTTTGGGCATGTCTGCTTCTTTGGCGTCCTCAGGACCACTCAAACTTGCCTCTCCAACCGGCTTACCTACTGGCTCTTCGTCAAGCAAATTTTTCATAGACGCTTCAATCTTCTCAGCAAATTCATCACCGCAATTAGCAAGAAGATATGCAACGATGCGAGGATCCTTATCAGCATATTCAAATGTGTTCTTAGTGATTTTAGCGCCCTTCTGCACTAACAACTGTATAGCCACTAAGCGCGCGTGATGAACAGCGATATCTAATGCTGAATCCCCCTCCGAGTTAAGCGCATCAATCTTTAAATTAGATTTCACACTATTCTGCAACAAGTAGGTGAGAACTTGGTCTGCAGCCTGATTATCAGCTCGCACGCACGCATGATGTAAGGCAGTCCAATCGCCTCTATCGATAGTAGGGTTAAGTTCCATCGTTTGATGAACATATTTCAACATCTCCCCATCACCGTATATAGCTGCCAACGAAAATATACTTCTATTTTTACAAGGCACCTCATAAATATTTCCGCGATTTCCACGTTTATAATGTCTATGAATCAATTTCAAAAGATTTAGATCACCGCGGTAAACAGCTCTATGAACCGCATTAAAGCCACCTAGATGAGAATTAAAATCTTCACAGATTTGATTGGGCTTTAAATATTTATCTC
>JAQSWO010000132.1 GCA_029266595.1 Gammaproteobacteria bacterium | reverse complement strand
TCCTTATCCTACTTTCCCATCAATAAACTCTTTGGTAGCCTGCTGTGAAGGGTTAGAAAAAATATCTTCTGTTGGGCCATGCTCGACTAATTTCCCCAAATACATATAAGCTGTGTAATCAGATATACGCTTTGCTTGATGCATATTATGGGTCACGATACAGATTGTATAATCTTTTTTCAATTCCTTGATTAATATTTCTATTCGCTTGGTAGAAATAGGGTCCAGGGCAGAAGTAGGTTCATCCAATAAAATAATTTCGGGTTTGATAGCAATAGCGCGAGCAATACATAAGCGTTGTTGCTGTCCACCAGAAAGCCCTAAGCCACTGTATTTGAGAATATTTTTTACTTCTTTCCATAGGGCAGCTTTGCGTAATGCCCACTCTACTCGCGCATATAATTCGTCTCTACTGAGTTTTTCGTAGAGTTTTACGCCAAATGCCACGTTATCAAAAATAGACATGGGAAATGGGGTTGGTTTTTGAAACACCATCCCAATTCGGCTTCTGAGTTTATTTAGATCTTGGTGCGTCTGAAGAATATTTTCCCCATCTAATAGAATTTCACCCGTAGCATGTTGGTTGTCGTAAAGCTCGTACATGCGATTGAGCGTGCGTAGCAAAGTAGATTTTCCGCAACCAGAAGGGCCAATCAAGGCAGTCACGCGATTTTTAGGTATTTTGAGATTGATACCATTAAGGGCGTGAAACTTGCCATAGTAAAAATTTAGGTCACGCACCTTAAGTTTTTCAGGCGTGGTGGTCATAAATGGGACTCCGTTAATTATTCATTTCCGACTGTGTTACGAAATGGGCGCTTTCTGTTTGCAAATTACTCTAACGACAATATTTAGTATTAGGACGAATGCGGTAATAATTAGTGCGCCTGTCCAAGCGAGTTGTTGCCAATCAGGATAAGGGCTCATCGCATATTGAAAGATCACAGAAGGTAAATTTGCCATAGGTTGGCTCATGTCAGTGCTCCAGAATTGATTATTCAGTGCCGTGAATAATAAGGGTGCAGTTTCGCCTGTGATTCTCGCCATCGCTAGCAAGAGGCCAGTGAGTACACCTGTTCTGGAGACACGCAATACGACCAATATAATAGTTTTCCATTTGGGAGTGCCTAATGCTCTGGCAGCTTCTCGCAATGTGTTAGGCACCAGCATGAACATATCTTCAGTAATGCGTGTGACAATGGGAATGACGATCAATGATAAGGCAATGGCACCTGCCCATCCTGAAAAGTGACCTACTTTTAGGACGTATATTTGGTAAACAAATAAACCAATTAGAATGGAAGGGGCACTTAAAAGAATATCATTCACAAATTGTACAATTTGTGCCAATTGACTGCTTTTGCCATATTCTGCGAGATATGTGCCGATAATGAGCCCAATAGGTGCACCCAATACTAGCGCGAAAAATACCATCATCAGGCTACCCACAATGGCATTGAGTAAACCGCCTGACATGCCCGGCGCTTGTGTCATCTCGGTAAAAACAGATAGGGATAAACCTGGCCAACCGTGCAAAACCAGGCTACACAGTATCCAAATGAGCCATGCTAAACCAAGTAGCATGGCGCCACAGGAAAGTAGTAGAGCGATGATGTTGATGGCGCGGCGTTTAAAGTAGAGTAGAGACATTAATATAAATAACCTGCTAGTGTTTCACCAATCGTCTCATTAGATATTTCGATACCAAAAAAACTAGGAAGGTGATACCGAATAAAATGAGTCCCAGCTCGCTGAGTGAAGAGTTATAAAGCTTGCCTGTTGCTTCTGTAAACTCATTTGCCAGCACAGAAGAAATACTTGCGCCTGGCATCATCAGTGAAGTGTGAAAATCGTGTGCATTTCCAATCACAAAAGCGACGGCCATGGTTTCACCTAGCGCCCGTCCTAATCCTAAAATAATGCCACCTGCCACACCTACTTTCGAATAGGGTAGTACAACATTCCATACCACTTCCCAATGTGTTGCACCCAGTGCATAAGCAGATTCTTTTAAGAGGTCAGGTACGATTTCAAAAACGTCGCGCATCACAGATGCAATAAAGGGAATAATCATGATACTTAGAACTACACCAGCTGTGAAAACGCTAATACCTAAAGGAGCTCCCTGGAATAAAAAACCGATGATAGGGAGCGTGCCTAACACTTCGATCATCCAAGGCTGAATGTATTCTGACATCAAAGGTGCTAGTACAAACAACCCCCACATACCGTAAATGATACTAGGGATACCAGCGAGTAGTTCTATGAGAATGCGAAAAGGTTGTCTGAGTGAATGGGGTGCTAGTTCTGTTAAAAAGAATGCAATACCAAAACTAATAGGGACGGCGATGAATAAAGCGACAAAAGCAGTTGCTAGCGTGCCATAAATCGCTGCTAGCGCACTAAATTTTTGAGCAACAGGGTCCCAATCTGTGTTAATGATAAATTTAAAGCCAAATGCCTCAAGACTGGGAATGCTCGTGACGTAGAGCTCATAGACGATGAGACCAGCTGTTACTAACAAACAAATCGCAAATAATGTTGCGGTTATGGCAACCAATTTATCTAAGCGTTGCTGTCGTCTAAATTGACGGTTCGCTTCTTCTATCATCACTGACCTATACTTTTCCAATGTTCACGAATAGAGGATACAACATTGTCAGGTAGTGGAACGTAGTCCAAGCTAATTGCGAGCTCTCCACCATTTTTGTAAGCCCAATCAAAAAATGCCAGCGTGGCTTTTGTCATTTCAGGATTCGTACGGTCTGTGCGCATCAAGATAAATGTTGTGCCGACGATAGGCCAGCTTTGTGCGCTAGGCTCATTAGTGAGTATTTCTGCGAAACCAGATTCCTTATTCCATTGTGCATTCGCTGCCGTTGCCTGAAAACTTTCTATGGATGGAGCGATTATCTTTCCGGCTTGATTTTTTAGCTTTATTAAAGAGAAAGTTGCGTGTTTAGCATAAGCATATTCTACATAACCGATACTACCTTTGACGCGCTGTACGTAAGAAGCTACACCTTCATTTCCTTTGCCACCTATGCCGGCCGGCCAAGCAACAGCTGTGTCACTTCCCACTTTTTCCTTCCATTGAGCGCTGACCTTAGAGAGGTAGTTTGTGAACAGGAAGGTTGTGCCGGAGCCATCCGAACGATGTACTACTGTAATTTTTTGATCAGGGAGAGTAATGCCTGGATTTAATGCAACAATGCTGGGGTCATTCCACTTGGTAGTTTTGCCAAGATAAATGTCAGCGAGAATGGGACCTGATAGTGTGAGATCGTTGTTTTTAATATTGGGCAGATTGACGACGGGGACAATGCCGCCTACAACAGTAGGAAATTGAATAAGGTGGCTTTCTTGTAATTCGGTTATGGTAAGAGGTTTATCGGAAGCACCAAAATCTACGGTCTTTCCTTGTATTTGCTTGATACCGCCACCAGAGCCTATCGGTTGGTAATTTAGACGTACACCAGAGGCATTTTGATAGGCTTGTGCCCATTTCACGTACAAGGGATAGGGGAAAGTGGCCCCTGCGCCGGTGATAATCGTATTGGCAAGCGATATGGTAGAAAACAAACATAAGGCAATTGCTGATAGTAATTTCATAAGGATGCTCCTTTTAAAGTTCCCTATATCTACTAAGAAATGATGGCGCGGAGTCTAACACACAAAAATTAAAGGGCAACGCCGAAATATAGACTTCTTTCCAAAGTCAGTATCTTTGTTTGCTAGGTGTACGGTCTAGGATATGCACATCATTCTGTGATTATGAAACTGTAAGCATCCAACTAAGCTAAGATGGGGTATATAGTAAAGATCGTTAATCACATCAGGAGCAAATCTTCGAAAGCTAGGATGTTTTCGTAGAGCCCAGATGGATGTGTTTATGGCCTGTTTGCGACGATGCGTGAAATGATCTTTTAAA
>JAQSWO010000131.1 GCA_029266595.1 Gammaproteobacteria bacterium | reverse complement strand
ATCGGATGTCATTTCTTTTTTGATTTTTGATTCAAAAGATAAAAACTGAATATCCGTATCTAAGTCATGCATCGATTTCTCAATAATGGCTTGTGCGGGTTTATTGGATGCCACCACAGGAACTTGAGCACCTGTTTGCAAAATATTTCGAGCCAGCAATGCTGTGTCAATTACTTTTTGTGTTGCCACTTCCTGTGCTAATTTATTCACAACGATTCCTTGCTGAGTACTATCCATCGATTGAATAGAGCGAATCACTTGAGGGCTTACCATCACTCCATTTGCAGAAACAGCTGCTAAATTATCATTCGTCATAGAAGCTTTACTTGTAACAAGGTCAGCGAGCTTTTGCCGTATATTTTCAGCACAGAAATTTTGATTGCCTGAATCACAATTCGATAGCAAAGGCAGTAAACCTCTTCCTGCCACACCGCCCTGCGCACTTTGGCAACTTGAATCAGTCGTACAGGTTGTCACATTTTCGTCTCCAACGACATTGGTAATCCAAGCTTGAGCACTTTGAGGTGCAGGAAAAACAGTTACAAGCGCGGTATTGATAGAATCTTTAGGTGCGGGGGCATCACTCGTAATATCTCGATTAAGGAGTGCGTTATATCCTGCTTTAGTTGTATCTGCAACGACGTGAATAACCGGTTGTCCTTTCCCTCCTGCAAAGGTACCATCTGAAGTTTTGGTTCCTTGTACCCATGGCACACCGTCATCACCCGTATGTTGGTCAATATCATCCTTTGCGTCATTGATATCCTCTAGCCCTTGTGAAGTTAGCGAAAGATGCTTTTTCCATTGGTTATCGACTGCAATCGTCCCCCAGTCTTTATAAGGATTCTTACCTTCTGCAATTTCTTGTTTAACCACTTGGCAAGATTTTGTTGAAATATCAATTTTATTGTGCGCCCCTAACAAAGTATTGTTGATCATGTTGTATAAATTTTGATCTGCCTGCGCCAGCATGTAAGCTGGAATTTCAGCCACACTCGCTTGCATATTTTGAATCGTACTTTGCTCAATATTATCGACACTCTTTTTAAAATTATTGAAGGTATTTTTAATTGAATTCATTGGATTAAAAGCACCACAGCTATAACCCGCACCTAAATCGGCATCGGTATTTAAATAAATGCTGTTTGTGCTTTGTACTGGAGGAAGAATATAGTTACTTCCCCCACCGATTTTATAATAAAGAGAATCGTCGCTTGCGCTGGAAGGAACAAGGTCGGCGTAACTATTTATCGAACATACAAAAAATGTAAGATGAACATATAACCATTTATTTTTAAACATATTACACCTCATAGTATTTTTTTGCTTGCTTAACGATAAGCTTTTATTCATAATGACAATTGCTTGCGAAATTTAAAATAATCTTAAGGAGAAAACTTATGAATTTACCGAAAAGGATATTAATTTTATTTGCATTAGCTTCTTGTGTTATGGAATCTCAAGCACAATCTCAACTAACTCTGGGAAGTCCTCCCTGTCAATTTGTTTGTACCCAAACATGCCCAGGTAAAGGCAACGAAAACCATTGCACTCATTGGGTAAAAGCACCAAATCAAGAACAAGCAAATACTCAAACAGGTAAAGATAGATTTCCTATTCTTCAGCCTAAGTGTGGTGATCCAGGGATAGTTCCATGCCCGCCTTCAGAATTTAATTTTTAAAAAGAAATACTTAAATCTGAGAAATAGAGTAATTTGGGGTACAATTTTAGTATTCAGTTAAGTGTGCCCCAAATAACTTCCATCACCTTGCACACAACCATGATAATGGCGCCAAACTATCCAAGCGTAGGCGCCATTGGTATCTTTATATAAACCATCTCCATAATTTAAAGAGTTACCAAATACTTCACAGCTTGTTTCAGGATCAGGATAGATCCGTTGAAATTGTGTATGGTCATCATTCTCATGAAAACCGTCTGCCGAGCATGCTTCACCACAACTATTACCAATACCTTGATAAATATGCAGCGGCACTATCATGGATAATAAATTGACAGCACGCTGTGCAATAACCGCTGCAGCTTTTGCATCGTTGCCTGCGTTTGTTGAGCCTTCGATAGGAAAAGCACCGCCCCAAGTAATGGGAAAAGTACCAATACGGCGAAGCATATCCTGCCCTTCAGCTGCAATCTTCTCAGGCATTGCACCAAGCGTTAATCCCCGCCACATTGTGGTATCTAACATAGATTGAAAATAAGGAACCAAAGGTGTTGCTGCAGAAGAAAGCATAAAAGGGCTAGTATCAATGACAGCCAAAGCAGGATTACCTATAACGTCAGCTTCTTTAAAATAGACAGATTGTTCATGAACATCTGCCATGCTATGTTGACCATACCCTACACTATCACCATCTGCAGCAATAGGAACAATTCTTTCTTCAGCCACTTTTCCTGCCTGGTCAAGAGTGGCATTCATGTCTATCCAAGGATTATCGCCTGGTTTATTAAAAACACTGACCCCGACATCAGGCAGATACTGATCCACATAAGGAGTGCTAGAAACGAAGCCCCATTGATCTACCCAAAAGCATGCGCCTTCTAATTTATAGTGCATACAATTAGGAATCGCCGCAAATGTTTTAGCCGTAATATCTACCGAGGTAATATTGTCTGCTTGTGCTTGACCATCTATAAGCCCAAGCACAACCAATATCACTGACGCATATAATTTTTTTCTTTGTCTAATCATCAATAACCTCTTTAGATTTATAAGACATCATTTCTTGAGCAACTATCTCAGCAGCCTCTACTTCACTAATGCCATATTTCTCCATCAAGTTCTTACGATGATTTTTCTCGTCTTGCTCTGTCATTGCTAGCGCAAGGTATAAGCGCGGTGGCACATTGCGGAATAACCCTTGCACTTTCGGACTTAACAGAACACCCTCGGTATATTGCTTGGGTGATTTTCGCGCAGATAAAAATAACGCCCTTTGCTCGGGCGTTAATGGTTTGAATCTTTCAATCTGGTCTATCTCATCCGGCGGTAACGCTAAACATATCCAAGTTTCAATCATAGCAAGCATTTTATGTGCTTCATCGGCGAAGTCTTTCAAGTTTTGAGTTGCTAACCATGCCCAAAGCCCAAGCTTTCGCCCCATTTTGGTAATACGGGTTTGGATTGCAGCTAATAGCGGAATTTTTGTGAATAAATGGTTTTCATCAAATAACGCAATCATAGGACGACTGCTATATTGATTCGCTTCCGCAAGGGCTAAAATTTTGCTCACACAGCCTGCAAAAGCAATGGAGCGCTGCGCTTCATTGCCTTCATTAGCAAACTGTCCCATATTTACAATCGTAATATCCGCCATTGGCCAAGGATCGCCATAAGTATTAAAAAACCGACTGCTCACAGGATCTTTAGTGAAATACCGCATACTATCAGCCATCTCTCTCGCACGTTTAATCTTTTCGCTATCACGTGAAGTATCCATTTGATTCGCTAAACGCTCAAAGCCTTCGATGATGTCACTGGCAATCATTTGCTTTTTATTTTTAGTACATATGTACTTAGCTGCCTCGATAATAGCATCCATTACCAGCATCCGGTCAGCGCGGGTAATCCTTTCCTCCTCTTTGTGCTCGCCCCCTGTCACCATTAACAAAGCTGCTAACACCATATCGCCTAAAATATCTGGGCTTTCGCTTTCGTCACTGTATTCTTGAAGAGAGGAAGCTTTGTTTTTGGTGTTTTTAGTATTCCTCTCTTCTTTTTCTAAAGCTTCCTCTAACTTTTCACCCGTCACTTTTAGGTATTGGGCTTGTTGATAATCATCTAGTGCCTCTAGCTGTTCCAGCACTTTTAACCCCGAGGCAAATGGATTCAGTGAAATAGGATTTCTGGGATCAATCTTCACTTTATTCACACTTAAACCATAGCGTTGACAGTATTCGCCTAATAAATCAAATGATCCGCCTGCTTCAATA
>JAQSWO010000130.1 GCA_029266595.1 Gammaproteobacteria bacterium | reverse complement strand
GATGACTAGACGGCGCCTAAAGATTTTTTATGTTCGCTTTAAAGCTCGATAAAAAATCAGCGCCTACCACGGACTACTCACCATCGCCTTCGGCTTTCCGTGGTTCGCAGCGAATGAATGAAGTTTTTAATAAAGCAAAAACTTGGCAACTTAAACGCGTATATGCTGAGGTTAGCATTACTGCAAAACCATTTTTTGAATCAAAAGGTTTTAACGTCGTTAAACAACAAAACGTTAATATTAGAGGCATCGAACTTACCAATTTCGTGATGGAGAAAAATATAAGTCCGTAAATTTTGACATGGATGGGGTCAATACCCCTAATTGTGAGAAAGTGTAGAAACCTGTTTGCCTTTTCAATAAATGATGGTGAGTATTAAAAAATGGTCTTCTATTTCCTTAACTTTTTCTTTACTCATCACATTTGCCAAACCAGCGGCAGACACAACCATAGCATATTTAAACCACTAAAAACGATCGTTTTTAATATATTTTTAAGGCAAAACGGAGAATGTCGGGGCGGATAAAATCAAATAATGTGGGAATGGTAGCTGGATAGAATCACTTAATGTGAGAAGGAAAAATGATAGAGTCATTTAATGTGGGAAAAACGCTGCCGATAAAATCATCTAATGTGAGAATAAAAATGCAGATAAGTGCGAGAATTCCGATTTATAAGTGCAAGCAATAACAACTATCCAGCTTAACCTTTTAAAATAGGTCAGATAATCTAAGCTAAAATGTAGCGAATGTCATGAAACTTCACAAGTAATTGGAGCATGGATTACTGCTGCCTGCATTCTAATCTTTCTGGTGATGCACTTTTTAATAATAAGGTCGATTTCAACTCTTCTAGCTGCCGAAGCCTGGCTTTTGACAGAAATTTAAGTGCCTTATAGTCAAACTTTTGACATTTTTTTTCATTGTCCTCATCACTTTCAATACCATTTGATAGGAATGTTGTTATCCCAAACGACGATAGCACTGAAATCTGTGACATTGCTGCTCCTGCCGCATATACCATCCCCTTCGTAGATATGTTATGTCCTTCTTTGCAAGTAGCTTTAGAAAGATCACCACGTAAAACGGCAAAGCCAACTCCCAATTTTCCATCGTTATGTTCTGCAGTGAACCACCCACCCTTGTTCGTTTTCATTGTCCTTGGTAAATACTCCATGGTGTCTTTCGTGTCTTCAAAACTAGGTGTTGGGCAAAATGACCGATCTGTTCGGCAATATTCATTAATGACATGTGCTGGTAGTTGAAGTTGAGCTTCACCTACTTGTTCGTACCAATGTTTTTTTCTTTCATCTCCCCAAGGTAACCATTTATTTCTCCATTTATCATAGTTCCTTATATATTCATCTAGCGCACAGAGCAGTGGTTCAAAGCTAAAGTACGTACCATGCCTAGTTCCATGGCACTCTAATTCCTCCATCTGTAATGCCGCTTTTTCTTCGGGCAGATATTTCAAAACCATCTTCCACATATGCCAATCCAGCGCCCAGAGTGCATATTGAAAGCCCGTAATGTTTTCAAAGGTACGGTCTGATAGATCGGTCACGGTACCTTTGGCTTCAGCCAATCTAGGATTCTTCTTAAGCATCTTTTCTGCTTGTTCTTGCTTACCTGCTACAACAAAGAGCAAAAATAGCTCCTTACATCCAGTTAAGCGGTTAATAGCTGCTATAAATACTGGTGATTTATCGTCGTCCTCCTTTAACAGATTAGTAATTTCAAAGATTTCTGCTAGATCTTTTAGGTCAAGTTGTTCTGTCTCTTTTTCATCACTAACTACAGCTTGTTTAAAGAATCCTCTCTCCGCAGCCGCTTCAACAACTGATGGTTTGACTTTGTTAACTTGTTCTGCCGCTTGAGCTTTTTTTGCCTGTTCCACTTGCTCCGCTGATTTAACCTCTTCAGCATGTTTTGCTTGTGGTCTTTGGGTTGCTTCAACAGCTCGTTTTTCAGCCTGCTCCACCTTGGCTTTTTGCGCTTCTTGCATCACTGCTGCCTGCTGTTGTTCTTCAGCTTTTTTGGCTTGCTCAGATATTTCCAAATCCAACAATGCTTTCGTACCCCAACCTATTAACATCATCTGCAAATTATTGTATAAAATATTGCAACAAGCATCGTTATCTTCATAATTCAACAAGTCATGGAGTAATCCTTTTGGCTTGCCGATACCTACCATCAATTCGTAGTAATAGGGTTTCGATGGGTCTAGTGAATAGTCGGTTGTATTCCTCACTAAAAAATCTTTCTTCTCCCAACTCGAGCAGTTTTTTGACCAATTAGGGATTGACGTCCCAAAGCTACCTTCATAAATGATAGGGCAGTAATTAATACCTGGTTGCGCTAGATGCTGCTGTAGTTGTAACCAGCTTGACCCTGGCTGATCTAAACCACCTTCTACAGTTCTCTTGAAATCGGGTGTACATAAGGCAATCACAGCGTGGGGTGCTTGTTGAGGAAAGCCACCCCTGTCTGGTGACCAGGAAATCACCGTCAGACCTGCTAATGTTAAATGTCCGCTAAATTGTGCTACCCAAGCTGTAAGCACAGGGTCTGCTGTTGGCGAAGGAGAAACCAGTAATACCTGTTGCTCGGGTAGTTCTTCATCTTTGGCATCTTTTGCTTCCAGCTTGGCTCGATGGAATTTAGTCAATGCCGCTAAGCACCTTAAAGAAAATTCAAACGCCTGAAGCTCTGTTGATTTGCGTTTTTCTGCCGAACTATTTGGGTAGTTATGCTCAAATTGTTCGTATGGTAACGCTTGTCTAGGAAATGGTCTTTGTTGAAAAAATTCCTCTTGTTGTCTTTGACTATGAAATAATTGCGTAATGCTTGCGAGCAATAAATCGTTGACTGGTACACCCAAATTGCTGAGCACACGGGGTATCAAATGATTAGCAAACCACTCCATGTAGGCTGGCGAGTATTGGTTGTGACGATCAAAACTTGAAAAAACGTTACGGACATCCTGATAAGTCGGCTCATTAGTCCTCACCTTACCCTGCATTTGTAGAGGTAAAGCGTCATCCCACTCACCTTCAAATAACAAAGGTAATAAAGCTACTGGTTCGTTCTCTACACGCTCTAGTGCGTAGTTGACTTCAAGCGCTACGTTGCCTTTCGGCCTGTCTGCAACTGTTTTTTTCAGAAAAGGTTTACAGATAGAAAGAATGATACCACTCTGCCTGACGCTTTTTTCCATGACATCGTGCATATTTTCCTTCATGTCTTTACCGTCCCAAAATACCTTTAGGCCCGCTTTTTGTAAGTCATCATGTAAACGCTCCAGAAATGCTTGTAATTTGTTGTGAGATTCCAAGTTTTTTTTATCCTGATCCTCCCAAGCATAACTAATAAAGACATCATAATTGTTTGCACCTTCGTGCTGATTAAGTAACTCACGCTTCTCCAGATAGTCTTTCACATGCTTTAAATAGGTGATAAAAGGTGTGCTCCGACGTTCTTTGTCCTGTGCTATTTCATCCTGCTGATGTGCGATTAATGCTGCGGCATAGGCATCCAAGTCTGGTTTTATCCTATCGTGATGTTGCAATCTTTCTCGTAACCTGGGGCGCTCATTAAGAAAGTGTCTAATGGCATCTCTTGCAAAATCATTGTTTATGTACCTTTTTTCATACAAACGTGTCCTTTTTACTGGGCTCTTAAGGCTGCCTGGCGTTCTGAGATACGTGTCAATCGCTTCTCTTTGGTAAGTAATTTGATCATCTAACAAAATAACGGGATCTTGCATAATCTCCCCAGAGAGGGGGCAGAAATATTCATCTGGGATTTTTTCTTCCGCTGCTGCTTGCAATGGTGCTTCTTCTTTTGTTTCCAACATGTTCACTTCCTGTTAAAAGTTGAAATTGAATTTTGGTTTTTCGCCCCGCTGCAATAAGAAAGATTTTTTATGTTCGCTTTAAAGCTCGATAAAAAATCAGCGCCTACCACGGACTACTCACCATCGCTTTCGGCTTTCCATGGTTCGCAGCGATTGACTTAGATTCATATAGCTCAAGATAGAATGCAGGCAATCACAGTTAATAAAATATGGCAATAGGCACGGCATGGCATTGCGCCAAAATTTTAGTCATTGTTATTAAAGAGCTTAGTCAATTTGAAAGCGCCATTACGCCTCTTAAATTCATTACCTTCTACTTTGCTGTGCGGCATTGTGGCTTGCACTAGAGCTCTAGCCATAAATCCTAAAGCGCCTGCCTTGCATCTCTGGCTTCAATAGCTAGGGCTTCTGAAATTAATTTGTTTAAATTTTGATCGTTCATTTGAGCGCATACCTAAATAAGTCAATACTTATATAAGTAAAAAATTATTTACTCATATAATGCTTTGAGGACAAGCTCCTTAACAGTAAGGTCTTGATCGTCGGTATATTGACATTCATTCTGATTGATTCTTCTTGAGAGTTCTGGACAGCGGCAATAGCTTTTCTTTCTTACTTGGTCGTCCCGCTTTTAAGAGGCTCATTAGATGAACTCCTTTAATTCTTGTGCTAATTCTTTAATCTCAGTAGCAGCGTCGCTATTAGGCCCTACATCTAAAACAGTATTGCCCGTGGCAGCTGTTTTCGCATAGATAACTCGTTGGAACGTACCATTTTTAAAGACAGGTAGTTCGTAGCTACTCAGTGCTTCTCTTACTTCTTTGCCTAAATTGGTATTAGTAATCTGTCGACTAATGACTAAAGCTGTTTTAGGCTGCCCATTAGTCACTTGCTGCCTCGCTTTAGTGATTGTTAAAGCGCGGAGTGAATGAGCTCAATCAAAACTTGAGCGTGATATAGAAGATAAAATTGAAATAAATGAAGATATTAAAACACCAGTATCAGTTATTGTACATGTTATTATATGATTCTGGTAAGTTTCAGTTGAAAGGCTCGACCGAATTATTATCGATAGATAGAAAAAAATTTGCGCAAGAAGACTTTATTTATTGATTCCTGAAAGCTGAAAAGTTTGTCTCTGGGTTTTAATTCTATTTGAAAAATAAAGACTATAGTGAGGCTGCATTTTTATTACACCAGGTAACAGAAAGGCTATATTCAGGTATTTTGCTTGTTTTTACTCGATATAAACCTAATACGCATGATCTATCTATACTAAGAAAATTAGCTAATTCTGTTGATTACCGCCTAACACAGGTTTTTCAATTAGACAGTTCAGAGAGTGAAAGGCTATTTAGTCGAACCTGAATAAAGTTCTTTCATCTTGTAATTAAAGAGTTTTTTACGCTAAATACTTAAGATAAAATGGCCAGAAATGCAGATACCTTTTTTCAATTTCTGGTGATTTATTATGAAAGCTAAACCTCCTGCCCCTTCCGAATTTGATCTGTTTCGGTCCGAATTAAAATCCATCCTGAATCTCAACCATGAGCTTTGCCAATTAGCAGAACTCGTGGATTGGTCAATATTTGATCAGCGTTTTGCAGAATATTTTCCT
>JAQSWO010000029.1 GCA_029266595.1 Gammaproteobacteria bacterium | reverse complement strand
CTATATCAACGTAAAAGAGCGTGAGCGAAACAAACTAGAAGAGGAGCGCTTACTTGCTAAGGCAGAACAAGAAGGTACGCCGTTCAAAAAGCGGGGGGCATTGCCTCCACTTATTAATATTAGTCTTTGGGAGAATAGTCTCCCTGATATACTCCCGCCGAAACAGCAATCCCAACCTAGCGCACGAGATAGCAATAGTTGAGCACTTGCATTTCTTTTTCCACCCTACACCTTGTTCAGAGAGCTACGTCGTGCCTGGCGTCGTTACTTTGACCCAGGAAGAAACAAATTAGACCCTCCTCTTGAAACTATCCCTATTCTAGCGGGATTGGTACAAATCACATTTAGCGTCATCGTGTTAGGTCTTGTCATAGCCGCCGCAGTTGGTGCAGGCCCCTTTGCGCCCTTAGCACCCGTAGCTCTTTTGGCTGTTGCTGTGGGAGCGTTTTGGGGAGCGATGATTATGGGTAGAGCAATTGGCGCTGCATTGGCAGTGATAGCGTTTGTTAATCCTTTTCTAGAACACCACCAGGGAAAAACGGGGACTATGACCTCTAAGCCAGGTATGAAGCCTATGAGTATCGTTGGCACTGGTTTAGGTTGTGGCCTTATAGGATGGGAATCGCTAACTGAACGCAGAAAGTCTAGGTTGGCGAAATCTAAAGCTGAGGCACGTCGCCATTCTCAAGGAAATGAATCGATTACCATGGAGAAAAGTAGAAGTTACAGCGACTCTGCCCAGGCATCGTTTCTTTCAACAAAAACCAGTAGTAGCAGGGCGGGAAGTTTCAGTGAATTTGGAGAAGAAACACCATTTCTTGCGGGTGGAAGCACCAGCAGCAATAACAGCCCCAGAGAAAGTTTCAGTGATCTCGGGATGCCACCGCCAAGCGTGGCTCGGTCTTCTACAGCCAGCGTTTTGGGGCGGCTTACACCTGACCAACAAAATCTTATTTTGACCGTACAGCTACGCAAACAAGTGAGTGTGAATGAAATGCAATTAGTGGAAGAAGCGGGGCGTAATTATTTATTGTATAAGGCAGATGAGTTAGAAAACACCCAGCAAAGATTGAGCACTCGACGTGATGGTATGATCAGCATGGAAAGAACAGCGCCCAATGATATCAAAGCTATGTTGCATCCCTCTATTGAGGGAGCGGAAAAATTGCTTGCTAGAGTTAAACGGGTAGCGGGCATTCATCGTATGGTAAAAGAGCTAGATACAGATGCAGGCAGAGATATGTTATTAAAAAAACAGTCTGAACTATCTGCCATTGTGAAAGGCTGGGACTCCGAAAAGATGAATGGAGATGACTTAAGAAAGACGAATAAATCGGTAGATAACTTGCTCACAGACCTTGAACAAAAATTGGACGTGGCGCTGAAAGCTAAAGGAGTTGCACTGCCGAAGGTAGCAGAAGACGTGCAATCAGAACAGCCCAAAAGTAGAGGAATGCATCACTAATTTTTCATAAAAACTTCCGTCTAGGAGCTGATCTGTTACACGGGATGACAATAGTTAGGAGAAAAAAATGGATATACAAGTTACGCCACGTCCTCAATGGGCTTCATTTACAAGTTACTTGTTAGTCACAGTGGGCGCAGTGGTAGGTATTGGGAACGTGTTATTATTTCCATTGGCCATATTCCATTATGGTAGTTTGTTTATTTTGTTTTGCATCATATGTGAAATACTGTTGGCAATGCCGTTGTTATATGCGGAGTTATTAGTAGGACAGAGGGGCAAGCAAAATGTTGTGGGGTCTCTTGTCCTCTTGTCGTATGAAGCAAAAGCGAGTCTGTGGTGGAAAAAATTAGGTTGGCTATATTTCATCGTCGCATTTCTAACTTTTTCTTATTATTTGGTTTATGCGGCATTTCCCATAGGCTTTTTAGTCAGTAGTGTTCAGGTGTTGCAATCGCACGTGACGACAGCCTCTCTACCGATTGTCTCTGACGTAGACGTACTCACTCAGTTCTCCATATTGTTTCCCTGCGTATTGGTATTGCTCTTAACGGTTATGTTGGTGGTAGGCCGGGGCATTCACCGTGGCCTAGAGGCTATATCTTGCATTACTGTACCCTTGTATTTAGTTATTTTGCTAGGTTTAGCAGGTTATATGATTGCCATGGGTCATTTCTCCAGCGTATTCCAGCATTTATCCTGGATCAATGAGGGTATTTCTGTATACATGATATTTATAGCTGCTTTAACGTTTTCATTCTTAAAATTGAAAGTTGGTATTGGGAGTATGGTTGTGTATGCCTCACACTTGCCTTTCTCGGTTTCTTTAAAGCGTTCCACCTGCTGGGTGGTATTGATCGATATTGTTGTCTCTCTATTGGCGTACATTATTGTCGTTCCGCTGATGCACGGAGTTAGCTCAGATGCATATACGGGTGATCTTGACGCCAACAATATGATCGTTATCTTTAAACAAATACCGTATGGCACTCTGGTTGCTTCTTTGTTTTTCTTTGCCGCTGTGCTCGCTGCTTGGACACCGTTGATTGCCATGCTAGAAACCATGGTTACTACGGTCAGCGAAGAGTGGAATATGTTACGTTCTCGTGCAGTTTGGTGGGTTGGTTCGGCGTTGTTTTTACTAATTCTTTTTATTGTGCTTTGCCGAACGGACATGATTGAGAATGTGGTATTCGGATATACCTATCCTCAGATATTAAAAGATATCACTTTAGAGAAATTAACCCCTATTGCTGCATTCTTTATGTCTATTTTTGTGGGTTGGGTGATTGATCGCCGTGTTAGCGAGCAAGAATTACAATTCAAACCTCGGGTTTATACTGTTTGGCGCTTCTTGATGCGGTATTTGATCCCAGGATTGATTTTGCTCATATTTATTCAGCAATTTCCAGTGAGTTAAATCCGCGTACACTTTTAACACGCGCCATCAACCCTTCTACACCTAACAACGCAAAAATATGCACCAGCTCAGGACCTTTTAATTGATTGGTGCATACCACTCGTAGAGGAGCGAATAAGTCCTTACCCTTAATACCTAACTCTCTTGTGAGCGCTGTTGTAATTGCAGAGTAGTCCGCACCCGCTGATTCAAGTGTCTTTAGTAAGACGTGAAAATATGCTGGCCCTGCTTTTTCCAAAATAGCACCATGTTCTTCACTATAATCCAGTGTTTCGCCAAATAAAATTTCTGCCCAATGCAAAGCATCTTTAGGAAAGGTAATGTTGTGCCTAATGGTTTGTACGAACATCTCTTGTTTTTCTTGGGGCACTTGATGGTGCACTTCCTCGCCCATCCATTCCCATAATCTTTGTTGGTCGCACCGTGCTAGAGCTTCATGCTGCCAATGTAGCAGCTGATGGACGTCAAAACGTGCTGGAGATAGGCCTAATGCATCTAAAGAAAATTTCGATGCCAGAATTTCAAAAGGCATCCAGCCGTCTTCTTCATAATGATGCCCTAGCCTTGCTAAGTAGTTTACTACGGCTTCGGGGAAGTAACCTTGCGCCTTCAGGTCTTGTGCGCTTTGACTACCGTTTCGCTTAGAGAGCGGTGCGCCGTCTTCACCAGTGATTAATGAAATATGGCCGTATTCGGGTATACGTAAATCTAAGGCCTGCAATACCATGATTTGCCTAGGGGTATTGGCGATATGATCTTCACCCCGTAACACGTGTGTGACGCCCATCAATGAGTCGTCTATAGCGTTACAATAGACGAATGGTGATGTGCCATCTGTGCGTCGAATAATAAAGTCTCCTATGTCGCTATTTTCAAAATTCTGGTTGCCTCGAACTAAATCTTTAAATTGAGTATGTCCTTCTTGCGAAACAGCAAAGCGTAGAGTGGGTTGTAAACCCCGTGCTAATCTTTCGGTTATTTCTTGGGGAGTGAGGTGTCGACAGGTTCCTGGGTAGCGGGGAGGTTTATTGGAAGCGCGTTGTACTTTGCGGGCCAAGGCAAGTTGTTCTTCTGAACAAAAGCAGGGATAGGCAGATCCGTTTGTTTCTAGGCGTTGGTAGTATTGATCGTAAATGGATTGGCGTTGGGATTGCCAGTAGGGGCCTAAGCCTTTTTCGTGGTCTGGACCTTCATCCCAATCCATTCCTAGCCATTGAAGGTCTTGCTGTAGTAGTTGCGTATAGCATTCTTCTGATCGTGTTTTATCGGTGTCTTCTATACGTAGTAAAAAATGCCCTTTTTGGTTTCTGGCAAACAGCAGCGCAAATAGCGCGGTTCTGAGATTGCCGAGATGTAGTAGTCCTGTAGGGCTGGGGCAGAATCTTGTTTTGATCATTGGTGTCTCCTGTTCATCCTGTTTTTCCTTAGGGGGTAGTCCATAGTTTAATTGCTCTCTCGAGGTAGAGGCTTAAAAGTTCACTGTCATTAAGTTAGAAGATCTGGTGCCATTTGTTGAGCCAGTAACAGGGGTATGACGGCAAACACGCATAAACACATCCATATGGCTTTATGATGACATCCCTGCCATCAAAAGTTTGCCTTTCAATCCTTACTACTTCAACTTGGTGAGTAGCATGGCTGGAATATCCCTTAACGTAATGGCAGTGGCTCTCAGGCCGCATGAGAGGGTAGTATATGCTTTATCCTTCACTTGTTCGGGTTTCACTCCATGCGTCACACACTTTTTATCTCCGACATCCATCTTGAAAATAAGCGAGAAGATATTACTCAATGTTTTCTTGGCTTTCTCAAAACGCAAGCGCCCAAAGCCGATGCGCTCTATATATTGGGCGACCTTTTTGAAGCTTGGATTGGCGACGATAATAACACGCCTTTTCATCAAACCATAATGCAGGCTATTCAAGCACTTAGCATGACTATGCCAGTATATGTCATGCGCGGTAACCGAGACTTTCTGATAGGGCAGGAGTTTGCCAAACAGACAGGCTGTACTTTGTTGGCGGATCCTAGCCTCATTATCTTATATGGTAAACAGCTATTATTATCACATGGGGATATGTTGTGCACGGATGACGTAAAACATCAAAAGTTTAGAACGCTTTCCCAAAATAGCACATATAACCGTTATTTTTTATGTTTGCCATTGGCTATCAGGAAATGGATAGCTCGTATTATTAGAGGCAAGAGCCAGCAGCATATCCAGCGCAGCGATTATGCGATTATGGATGTTAACCAAGATGCTGTGGTGGACTTGATGGAGGGAAAAGGTGTTGACTTACTGATACATGGGCACACGCACCGTCCTTATATTCACGAGGTGAAATTGGTTGGCTGTATAGGAAGGCGTATAGTGTTAGGAGATTGGCATGAGGGGTGGAATTTTTTGATGTATGGGGAGGATGGGAAGATTGTTTTCAACGCTGATAAATATCCTCAAGCCGGATAATGTCATCCTCTCCCAAGTATTCGCCTATTTGCACTTCAATCAATGTGCACATCTCAGTTGTAAAATTCTCTATACGATGCACTGCATCCCGAGGGATATAAAGATATTGACCTCGTGTGTAGATTTTTGATGTATCGCCTACAGTAAGCGTGGGGGCCCCTTTGGTGACTATCCAGTGTTCTGAGCGCTTGGCATGTTTTTGCAGGGAAAGGCGTCCTTGGGGCGAGACATTCAGAATTTTAATCTGATAGCCGTCCTGCAAAGCCAGAGTTTGATAGGTCCCCCAAGGACGGACATAAATTTTCCCTAGTTCGTTATGCATCATTGAACCTGCTTAATGGGGGGTAGGTAACGCAGCTCTAAAATAGAAATCATCATCTTTTTTATAAGGGGGATCTTTTTATTTAGTTCTTTTCTTGTCAGGGGTACGTTTCGCTTTATAGAAAGGTGTTGTGCCATCTGTCGACGCTTTCTTACCCTTGCTATAAGAAGGACGATCATCGCTTTGGGGGCGTCTGGCTTTACTCCGATACTCGTCTCTTGACTTCCCTTTGGGGGGGAAAGGTCTTCTGCCTGGTTTTTTATCAAATGAAGGAGAAGAATGCTCAACTAAAATTTCACGTGAAGGCAATGGGCTGGCTTTTTGCATGATATGTATCAAGGCAGCGGCAATATCTCTTTCAGTGTGGTTGCCTTGAGCGACTATGTTGTCAATCATTTCGTGGTAGATGCTGAGATTATTATTATTCTCTATCATGTCTGTCACTTTTTTGGTGAGCTGTGTGCTACGTTTCTCTTTCATTTCTTTGATAGATGGTGGGTCAACTTGTGGTATTTTCTTCTGGATAACGCGCTCTATATCGTTAAGTAGGCGGTTTTCTCTAGAGGTGACAAATAACACGGCTTTGCCTTTGCGACCTGCTCGACCTGTTCTGCCAATACGGTGGGTATAAGACTCCGCATCATAAGGGATGTCATAGTTGATAACGTGGCTGATACGCTCTACATCTATCCCTCGGGCTGCCACGTCTGTTGCGATAACCACATCTAAAGTACCCTTTTTAATTTGTGCGATGGCTTTTTCACGCAAGGCTTGGGTCATATCGCCATTGAGTGCGGTTGCAGAATATCCGCGCGCTTGTAGTTTTTCTGCCAGTTCGGTAGAAGCGTTCTTGGTGCGAACGAAGATAATGGAGGCTTGGGTGTCTTCCACTTCAAGAATGCGTGTGAGTAAGTCTAGTTTTTGTTCTTTAGAAACACGGATAAAACATTGCTCAATGGCATCGACAGAGCCTTGTGCATCGCCAATTTGAACCTTCTTGGGATCTTTTAGGTAGCGTTTTGCAATATGCTGAATAGAAGTGGGCATAGTCGCTGAAAATAATGCGGTCTGATGTTTGGGAGGGATTTGTTCGAGAATCCATTGTATGTCATCGATAAAGCCCATCTTGAGCATTTCGTCTGCCTCATCAAGCACAACCATCTTTAATTTATCCATATTGAGCGTGCCACGACGAAGATGATCCATCATGCGGCCTGGTGTACCGACGACGACGTGTACACCTCGTTTGAGAGCGCGTAGCTGGATGTTGTAATCCTGGCCACCGTAAATAGGGACAACATGAAAATCCTGCATGTGTTTAGCATAGCTTTGAAATGCTTCGGATACTTGTATCGCGAGCTCGCGTGTTGGTGCCAAAATCAAGGCTTGTGGGCTTCTAACGCCCAGCGCTAGATTTGACAAAATTGGGAGCGCAAATGCGGCGGTTTTGCCTGTGCCAGTTTGTGCTTGTGCGAGTAAATCATGGCCTTGGAGTAAAATGGGAATGCTTTGCTCTTGTACAGGTGTGGGTGTTTCATAGCCCAGTGTTGTGAGTGAAGATAAAAGTTCGGAGTTGAGGCCGAGTTGTTTAAAAGGTTTAGCCGTTGACATGGAGGTGTGTTCCTGGATGTATTTGGGAATTGTATAAGGTTAGGAGGAGATTGTTTTTCAGCCTAGTTATATAACTTTAATATAATGGCCTCTAAGCTCCTGTGAGAAGCGGATAGGCGCGTTTTTAAAGCTTTTGTTATGTAGAGGTGTCCATGGCGGGCAGTTATACTGTAAAAAGGCATGGAATGATAGTCTAAATCTAGCTGTTAACCATTCTGTTTAGTGTGTCGCCGTTTTTTTGTGCTGAAAATCTTGTCCCAACCTGGTCTAGCCGGCACTAACGAATTCCACTTTACTCCTCTAGTGTGGCATAGCTTCCTAAAATTCAGTATTGAGAAAGCATGCTTATATAATTGTAAGCATGCTTGCGTGGTTATCGGATTCATTTGAAAAATGCCCGGTAGACGTCTCCTCTGAGTCTTTTCTATGTGACACTAGCATATAAGAAAACGTGTATTTATTTTGCATATCCCTAATCCACGCGTCTTTTGAGTTAGAGGGCAGTGAGTAGTCGATGACAGTGAGAGTTCTGGGTTGTGGCGTGTTTGCTTTAATAGGGTTGCTATAGATAGATTCGGCAATAGTTAAGGTGTCGACTCTTGATGTTTCGCTACTGTTATTTGCCGATGCAATTGTCCAGCTAGGTAATAAACAAGCAGGTAATAAAGCTAAAGTTAGAACGGATTTGGCAATTTTTTTCATGTTATAAAGCCTCTGTAGATGTGCAATATATTCAAAAAACTAAGCATATTGTATCAAGTAAACCGACATTTTCCTACATATTTTTCGAAAAACTTTACTATTTGATTGTTTTTGAAGGAGTTTTTGTGTTTTGCTGAAGCCTGATTTTAGGGAGAATAAGCCATTTGTTGCATATTTTTTTGAGATTTTTTACATTAATTGATTTTTTTAGGATTAAAAATTTTATAAAAATATATCAATTATGAGTGATGCTAATCTCTGGTATTCACCAATTTGTATACTATAGTTTTTAAGCAAGAGCAGTTTGTTTTGCTTTTTTATATATAAAATAGATTAGGAGATTATCATGAAAATATTGCATGATGATGAATTGAGTTTAGTATCAGGCGGGAATACGAAAGTTGGTGAGGTTCTTTTGTCAGGTACTCAACATAACGGTGGTGATGTTCCAACCTTTGACGGTGGCTCAGCTATTAATGGTGGCGCCTATGCATTCGGTGGACTTGCGTATGCATATTTTAAGGGCGGATTGAGTGGAGAAATCGATATAGTTAATAACACTTTTGTGATTACGACGCCATGAGGGTTTTTTAAAGTCATCTAAAAAGCACAAAAATAGGAGTTTATTATGAAAATATTAAATGATAAGGAATTAACGCTTATATCAGGTAGTGGAGGTGATAGCCATTTACTGCTGTCAGGCTCAGAAAACATACTAAATCATCAAGTACGTATTGATGGTGGTTCAGCTGAAGGTGGAGGTCTGGATGCTTATAATGGGCTTATGAACGCAGCTGCAAATGGTGGACTAGTATATACAAAGATTGAACCTACTACTCCTAATTCAAAAATTTTCGATTTTGTTATTACAACGAAATGACGATCCATGTGCCCATTCCACTTTAAAGACAATTTAAACGAAAATTTCATTGCCTTAGAGTGAAATGGGTTTTTTTAGATTATGCGCTACAGTTTAGAAATTTCGAATCCTTCATCCATTTTTGATCTGGATAATAAGCAAAAACTAAATCACCTTCTTTTATCGTGTTGATAATGGGCGCAGCTAGCTCTGAAGCAACAGCAGGGCACCCCCAGCTTCGTCCAACACGTCCAACCTTAGCCGTCTTATCATTGACGTAAGGCGCGCCATGTATCACAACTGCTCTCGATTTGGCGTTGTCATTATAGCCTTTGTCTAAACCTTCTAGTCTTAGTGAATAACCATTTTTTCCGTGATAAGTAGCCTCTGTCTTATATAGGCCTAAGCTGGTTGCATGACTGCCAGATTTATTTGAAAAGTAGGTGGCAGATTTCTCGCCGGAGCCTTTTCCGTGAGACACTAATGTATGAAATAGGGTATGTTTCTTCTGCATATCGATAACCCACATGCGTTTAGCCGTAGAAGGCAGTGAGTAGTCGATAACTGTGAGCGTTTTAGGTTTGGCAGTGCCTGATTTAATGGCACAGTTGTAAGCAGATTCGGCGAGCTTTAATACCTCAGCCCTTGGTTTTTCGCTGTCACTTGCCGATGCAACGGTCCAGCTGAATAATGAACAAACAGGTAATAAGATTAATATCAAAATGGATTTAACGAATTCTTTCATGTTATAAAATCTCTATAGATGTGTAATATGTGCAAAAAAAAGCGACATTGTATCAAACAAACCGACATTTTCCTACATATTTTATCGAAAATTTAATTATTTCCTTGTTTTTGAAGGGGATTTTGTGTATGAGTTAGGTCTGATTTCAAGGGAAATTACCCATTCCGCATGTTTTTTAACGTAAAAATAAGTATTTCAAGTTTTTTGAGTAGATTACCATATGCTAAAAAATGTACAACTGATCGACTTAACGCATGAAGTTTTTGAAGGCATGCCGCAATGGCCAGGAAAATGCCCCTTTCATGAAAGCGTCGCAGAAAGTCATGAAGATGCTGGCGCCTTTGTGAATTCATATGAAATGTCCAGTGGTTGTAGCACACATATGGATGCTCCCGTGCATTTCGTAAAAGGTGGGCGATCTATTTCTGATTTCTCGCTTGAGGAATTATTTAATCCTGCCGTTATCATTAACCTACAGTCGAAAGTGGCATCGAATCCTGACTATGTTCTGTCGATTGAAGATGTACAGTCTTGGGAGCATCAATATGGTGTTTTACCGGCTAGAGCGTTAGTGATCGCGAACACGGGTTGGTATAAGCGTTGGCCGGATCCCATCCAATTTCTGAATAAGGATGCCAATGGTGTGATGCGTTTTCCTGGGTTTTCGGCAGAAGTAGCTGAGTATTTGTTGGAGAAGAATATAGCCGGTATTGGGATTGATACTTTATCTTTAGATTGTGGTATTGAACATGACTACCCTGTGCATAAGATCATACTAGGTGCGGACAAATTTCAATTAGAGTTACTGGCCAATCTAGATGCTTTGCCAGAAAGTGGGGCCTATATATTCACTTTACCAACAAAGTTTAAAGGCGCGCCAGAAGCGCCAGCGCGCGTGGTGGGTTTTGTGTCTTTATTGCCTTGAGGTGACTCTATCTAAAGCCCTAGGTAACACTCAGCCCCTAGATAGAAATGGCCATCTTTTGGGAGGAATATGCTTTCAGAGGAGAGGGCTCGCATACTATGTGTATGCTGCGCTCTAGATCAACTATGTTGTTGTTCTTCCGCATGGGCATCAAATTAAGAACCAACTCGTCTTTGCGAGCCTTTTTTGCGGCGAATTAATCCAGTCTTTCGTCTTTGCGAGCGATTTTGCGAAGCAATCCAGGAAATATATATCCTCGAAGCGTCCTACGGGTGTTAGATTTTTTCTAGATTGCCGCGTCGCTATCGCTACTCGCAAAGACGGGCTAAAAGCTACCCATTTTTCCACTCTCGGCAAGGGGTGATCTATCGCATCCCTAGTTTTGGGGCGCTTAATTCTTGTATTAATTCTCGCATCGCTGGATATTCAGCTGACAGCCAATCCAATATTTCTTGTTGCCTGTCTGGAAATACTACTCTCCTCAAACGTTCTATAGGTGTCTCGTTTTTTCTAGGATCTCTCAGAGTTATATCTGCTCCCTGATCAATTAAAAATCTGATTAAAGCTTTGTTGCCTTTTACAAATGCTGTATGCAACGGCAAATCTCCTTGCCAGGCCGATGGGCTAGTATTAACGCCGTTGATATCTGCCCATTGTGATAGCGTAAGCTTTAGGCGATTTTGCATGTCTTCAGTAAATGTCGCGTCATCTTCCGTCAGTGCTTCATCACAAATGATGGCATGTAATTGCTGCGTTGCGGCAGAAATCTGATTCAATTTACTCGGGGGAATAAAAAATTTGGTTAGCAGTTCTTTTTTTGATTCACGTGCCAAAGCATCAAGCTCGATCTTCTGGTAATGCTTCAAATTATGTCGATGGAATTGTGATTCATACGCAGCGAATAGCAAAAATTGAAAAAGATACTGCTCAATCTGACTTTTTGCACTCACATACAAAGAGGGATGTAGTAGCATGCTGAGGAGCGTTTCTTTGAGTAAATCACAATGGCTTGCTCCTTGTGCATGATAACTTGCCCAACTCACTGAATCTGAAACATTTTCTATATGCGTACTAAGGTGCCGTTCGTATATATTAGATTGTTGTTCTAAGTGGGAAATTGCTCGCGCATCTTTATACGGAAGTTCACGTAAGATTTTATTTCTAGCTACGTTAAGGCTGTTAAAAGTTGCCTGATGATGGCTTGTTTTGGCATCTGTAAGTTGCCCCAATCTCAGCATAAATTGATGTTTATGCTCAACAAAATGAGTAAGTGCTTGTTCATAGTTATCTGATAGTGACATCAATTCCCGGTTACTTTCGATTTGGTAGGTGTATTGCAATACAAATCGTCTTGCTTGTAGGGCCTTTAGAGCAATAGTATTTGGGTCTTTTTCTGCCGCTGAATGCTTTTCTTCCTCCAATAAGCTCTCTATATCCTGTTGATAACGAGATACCTGATCACCAAGTAAAGGCTGAACCCAGAGTAATGGCTGCCATGCGGGTAGTTGGTAAGCGGCTCTGTGTTCTGCTGCTCTAAATCCTAGAGAGCGGCCAAAGATCAATTCCCAAGCAGCTAATGTTTGTTCCTGGGCTGATACTTGTTCTCTAATTTGAGTGACCCTATCATTTAGCTGGTTGATCTTTAACTTATTCTGTTCTAACCTTTTTTGCAATAATTCGGCATTTAATTTCCCTGGGCCTGCACTAGTTTGATCGCAAAGATCTTGCAGCCATAGTCGATCACGCTGATATCCTGGTGTTTCCAGTCCGCCTCTTTCTTTCCAGTAATCTTCTAATGAACCAAATAAATTCTCTTTTAGCTCCTCCCATTCTTGTGCTTGCATTGCTTCGGGTAAATATTCAGCGTCAGCGACGGCATCAGCTTGTCTTTGGGAAATAGGCAGGCAACTATACTGATAGTCATGAATTTTATTTTGTAATTCTAAACGCTTTTGTTCAGACTGCAGCGCATTAATTGTCTGCAGTGCTAATACGCCATGACGAATGTTGAGCATGATATTAATTGCCTCGCTAACATTGGCACTAATACCATGGTTTCCCTGAAAGTCTATTTTTGCCAGAGAGGGGGTTTTCTTTAGCAGCTCAAGCAGCGCGTTAGCACCTTCAGTGCCAAAGTCCGTATTTGATACATTTAAATAGGTTAACTGAGGATGCCCTTGTAATATTTCTGCCAGCGTAGTGATGCCCATATCTCCCAGAGGATTGCCTACTAGGGATAATTCCTTGAGTTGGTCGTCTCTTGATAGATAAGCCAATAAGGGCTCTAAGCCGCTCATATGCCCTAATACATTGAGCAATTGCCACATGATACGCATATTATTCTGAACAGCTCGTATGTCGATATTAGGGGCAAACAACAAGGGGCACTGGTCTGCCGATAGCCGTTCATCAAAAATCTCATTTTGGAATGTCACTCCACATAACTGCCACCCACCATCCTCTATAGATATTAGTAATATCACTTTTTTGGAACCAACTGTTAGGCTGCCATCTCTAATTTTTTGTTTTAACAACTCAATTTGTGATGGATTATCCGACATGGACTTAACTAGTAATATATAGTCCTGCCAGACGGCGCCTAAATTTTGACCATCTAAATTTAATATCGTTCGATCTTTCCGTTGTGAGAAATCAAATAAATGTTCGCGCATGAAATCGATCGCTAAATAGCGGTCGCTGAGCTGCCGCATATAGACACACAGTGCTGAAAATACACCAGGACCTGAAAATGAGTCGCCGCAATCACTTGTGATTGGATCAGAGAGACGAAGCAGCGCACAACACCAGGCTTTAGCTAAGCCTGATAATTTAAATAACTTATTTGTAGGGAATGAACCGCGAGGGAAAACTTGCGGGAGTAAGGTTTGTAAAAATTCACAGGTATCATCTGTAAAGCCAAACTCAGTACTTATCTGTCTCAATTGCATACTAAATTGTACTAATGAGCTGGTTTGGCTCTGACCTTCGGTAGGCTGTAACATAGAATATTTCCTTTTTGAAATAGCGATTTTGCTTCCAGTGCGATTTTGCTTCTACGCCATTCTCCTAGCTAGGAGCAAGATCAGTAACGTTGGCGGTAGTCTTTTTCAATGTCTTTGCTGTGCTGTTATTTGGGCATCTCCATGCTTACATTTTGTCGGCTATAAGGGGGGATAGGCTACACAACTGCGACTGTTGACAGAGTGCTGTTTGGAGCCATTGTCTGGATGGCTTCTTCCTGCTGCATGTCTTCCTGCTCCGCTGCCTCTTGTTGACAGGATGATGTATTGGTGTTCTGAGAAACCGCAGCACTGTGTTGTGGTGAAAATACTCCCGTAGCACGTAAAGCTGAAGATTGAGGGCAATCTATGCAATCTATTTGTTGTAGACATTTTTCGTAATTACCAAGTATTTCACTTAGTTTCTCTGGATCAGGGTCATTTCCAGATTTTTTAAATTCCGCCATAAATTGGGTGTATATGTCATTGAGCTTAGTATTTTGCTCAATTCGTTTAGCTTGCTGTACTTCCCCTTCAGCTTTGAGTTTAGCGTAGAATTCTTCTTGCTCAGCTTTGTGATTAGTATCAGATGCTTCTCGCTCAGCTTGTTCAGCTTCGTACTTAGTGTCAGACGCTCCTCGCTCAGCTTTGAGTTTAGCGTAGAATTCTTCTCGCTCAGCTTTAAGTTTAGCGTAGAATTCTTCTCGCTCAGTCTTGGATTTAGCATCTCGCTCAGCTTGTTCAGCTTTGTACTTAGCGTCAGATGCTTCTCGCTCAGCTCTGGCTTTAGCAATCAATGCTTCTATTTCAGCGTTATGCTGAGCATATTTCTCAGCTTGTTCAGCTTTATATTTAGCATATTGTTCAGCTTCCTCAGCTCTGCGCTTAGCGCGATCTTGGTCTAATCTTCTTTGAGTGGATTTCCGAACTGCGTCACAACTCTGATTGGAATGATATTCCTGTAGTATTTCTTTTTCATAGGGGCTTAAAAAATTAAGATTTGAGTAAACGTCTATATGTTCTCCTGTGTCTACCTTAAAACACTTACGTTCGTACTGTATGGTTAAGCCATTCATTTGTCTTTGAAATTGCGAAAGCCCCAGCGCATCGTATTTCTCCTCCCAGACGCCGTCTTTATCTGCGGGAAAGGGAGAATAAGGACAGCTTTCATCATTAAATAGCTCAGTTCGCGTGAGTTCAGGTGGTAATTGATCCGCTTCAACTTGATTTTCCTCTTTAAAGAGTATCAAACGAGGACGATAAATAGGCTCTACGGTACTTGGGTCAAGGCTTCCAAAATTATCAGGATTTCCTCTTCTTTCCGGCTTAAACTTCTCTACCTGTTTTAGAGATAAGGATGGTTGAGATTCCTGATATTCGCTGGATGGTGCGGGTGATAAGAGAACG
>JAQSWO010000129.1 GCA_029266595.1 Gammaproteobacteria bacterium | reverse complement strand
TCTTCCGTGAATTTAGATTTTTTCATTCGAGTTTATCTCCTATTTTCCTAAACAGAATTTAAACCCGATTTTCTCATTACCTCTGGCACGATTTTTGGGAAGCAGACCAAGACAGGAACTTTACACCGATGAGACATTCAAGAAGGCTATGAGCTGGGGTGTTCAGGAGTGGCTGATTCAGGTCTGCATTCGGGACTATGGCATTTATAAGGTGAAAGCAGCCATTAACCGGCTCTATAACTTACCGGAAGGGTACTTTAAACCCAAGTACGGACCAATCAACACCCAACGGGGCAAGCTATTTAACACGGAAATGCAGAAACTAAAACAAAACAAAGGCAATAATCAGTAAGTGTTAGTTTTTTCATTATAACTAACTTGATTTGCAAACAAATGAAAACATTAAAGTATTTAGTATTGATATATGTAGTTGCTGTATATGTAAATGTCGGCTATGCCGAAACTACTGAGTGGGTTCAAGTCCGCATGTCTTTTGACATAAAAAATAACATTCGGATTCATACGTATTTGTATACACCTCATCGGGATAAACCTGTCAGACATGTTAAGACAGTTTTACTCACCCCGAATAACAAGGCAACCAGACTTGGACAAAGAATAGTGAAGATAGTAAGCCTACAAGAAGCAGATTGTGCACATAGCTATGCTAGAAATCTATGGCTTGATTATTACAATGCTAAAGGGCAATTGATTCAAAGACATAGCTATCAGAATCCATTTTTCCCAATGAATCCTGACTTTTACTCAAGTGAATATGCTGATGCCTGTGTTGGTTACCACTATCAGGCTCCCCTGGGACACAAATGATTTGGAACTTGTTAGGCAAGCGCAATAAAGCTAAATTCAAAAAGTGATAATTACAGGCTTTGTTTGGTCTGATTAATCCATTGTATATTGCCTTTCCATCATTTGCATTGGGATGATTATTAATATACAGATGGGTAATTTATTTCTTGAAATACGGTTGCTAGACTCTATCTAATTTATTTTATGGGAGGCTCTATTATGAGGTGGCTCGCAATTGTCTCTGCTTCCATGGGAATATTGAGTATTGGATGGGCAAGCATACAAGCTGCTACTCAATCTGAAAGTCCTGAAGTACATATGTGCAATGCTGTTTTAAATAAAGGCATTGAAAATAATTATGAGTATTTATCGGATGCTAGTCGGTACGACCTAATTAATAATCAGCTGTGCTCGGCAAATTTTCAGTCCTATGACCAATTTGAAAACAATTCAAGATCCCTTGGGATTAATATCTCTTCTGCTCAAGCAATTCTTGGGCTATCTGGTAGCAAATCGCAAATGAATTCATCATTCAGCGAAGTATATCAAAAATTTTGTAATACATCATATTCAGAATACCACAATAGAGATTTGCTAAGGACAAAAACGAGTGAAATTAGTCGAGACTTAATTAATGGCTGGAATGAATGCATTAAGACGCATCTAAAAAACCGTCCCACGGCAAACTATTTAAGTTATGTACCAACTGGCTATCCAGGAAAATATACGCTTATTTTACATCAAGTTCGTAATAGTTCCGAAATAAGGCCAGTTGAAGTATTAGGGATATACCCTAAAGATGAAGTAGCTTGCTATTTGAGTGATGGGAAACCTATTAGCTCTGGAAACAAATTTTATAGGACGAAATTAGCAATGGAATGTAACGTTCAGAGCTCCCCCTTTGATAGAAGTATTGTAATTGACACTCAAGAAGGGCCAACAAATAAACTTATAATCCCTGGTGACACAGATCGGCTTAATGAGCTAAATGCAGTCTTAGATGAACATTCAGGCAAATTGAATACGTTGTCTGCTGAAGTTAATAAAATCAAAAAAGAGCAAGACACTTCTATTACAGAAACGAAGTCAATCATAGAAGAACAAAGGGGTAAATTGTCTAAAGAAATCAAAGACACCTATACGAAATGTACTGAAATTCGAGCAGATTCTTTAGTTAGTGGAAATGTTAATAAGCCCCCTAAGGATGATCCTGGCCGCTATTTCGCACTTAGGTTGCATTCTGACGGGGTTTTAACCATAAGAGATCTTCGTACGGAAAAAGTTATTTGGGCCACCAACAACAGAAATTAGTATTAGGAATGCTCAACTATCCATCACTTAATGTTTTATAGGACAGTTGTACCATACGCCTTTTTAAAGAAGCTTTCCATAGCGTAGGTAATCATATTCTGTGTGCGGTGGTAATCTTGGGATTCGGTAATGTGAAACTCCATGCTGACGTTGGGCGCTTGCTGGATTTTGCTGAGATACTGCATCAAGTAAGGGGTAATACTATTTAAGTCGGGATTAATGCCAGCGTTTAAAAATCCTTTCTGGCGCTGGATTGCCTCGTTAATGTCCTTGTCTATCTTTGCCAGGTCATCGGCTTTTATCTGAGAGGCCGACCGGGCACGGGTAAACACGTTGCTGTTCTCGATGTCATACCGCTGCCGCAAGAGATCCTGAAGCTCTTGAGCGTTATCCTTGGCGGCATCCTGTTCCTGGCGGTTCAGTTGCTCCCGTTTCAGGGCCTCTTGTTCCAATATCTTGGTTTTGGCCTGTTCAGAGTCCTTGAATTGCTCCAGTAGCTTAGCGGTATCCGCTTCAATCTGCCGGATGGCGATTTGACGCTCAAGAGCCGCCAATTCAAACGGCTTTGCATCGGCCAAAGCGAAGCTATCCCGCAATTCCTGGTTTTGCTGTTCCAGGGTTTTGATAGCCTCATCAATGGACTTTTTACGGGCCTCGATGAGTTGGTCAATCTGTTGCATAGCGGCCACCTTGGCTCGCATCCCATTAGAGCCACGGGCCTTCATGCCACGGCTGGCGGAAATTCTTCTAGCGTACAGATCCTCTAGGTTATTCGGATCGGCGCTGTTTACCAGGTTGTCGAGATAGGGCTGTAATACTTCCTGTTGGTATTGTGCTCTCTCGGCAGCTCGACGTTTCTTTCCGGCCCCTAATGTTGCGAGTCCTCCAAGTCCAAACAAGGCATAAGCAAGAATTTGCCCTTTTTTGGTACTGAAAAAGCCACCGTTCTGAGCGTTTTTATAGGTTGCCGTTGCCCCACCAATTACACCACCGACTATTGCCCCAATAGGGCCGAACATTGAACCTGCCATTGCACCACCCGCAATGCCAAGGCCAACCCCACCAAGGGCGCTCCCGGCTCCTTTTCCTTTTGTTGCCAAATACTGACCACCAGCAAACAGAGCCGCCCCACCCAATCCTCTTCCGATTTGCGCATTGGTAAATGACTTTGTTGGTACTGCTCCAGTTGAGACAGCGCCTTGGTTGCTACTGCCCATTAAGCTACCGGTATTCACGCCTTGGGATAAGGTACTGCCAGTTGCGGTCTTTGCTGTTGCCTGCCGAATAGCCCCCGCAATGGCATCAATAACCGCTTTGAACTTGGTGGCAATGTTTTTAGCCAGTCCATCAGCTATTTCTTTTACGATACTGCCGCCAAAATTTCTGGCGAATTTCTTGATGGCCCCCAGTACGCCATCTCCAGTCAATGCGTCCTGAATAGCTTGGGAAATATCACCCTCAAGCGTGTTCTGAAGCCGCTTGGAGAGGCTGCGCTTTTGCTCCTCTTCGGTGATTTGCCTTACTTCATCGGAGGTCTTGGCGTTCTCTACCCGGATTTGCTCCTCCAGTTTGAGAATTTCACCGAGGATATCCCGGCGGCGCTGATTGTCGGACTCGTTATCCTTTAGCGTGTCCGCCTCTTCCTTGAGAACCGAGATTTTAGCCTGAATGGCAAGCTTTTCCAGGTTGGCATTGCGCTGGATGAGATCCCGCTGAGAGTCGTAAAACTGCTCTTGGGTAATCTTCCCCTCTTCAAACTGTTGCTCTAACTGGCGTTTTTGCGCGTCGAGCTGTGTTTTTTGAATCTCAATAGCCGCATCCAGCTTGGCTTGCTCAGCTTCGCTCTGGGATTTCTGGACTGCCCGCTTTGTGGTTTCATCCAGCGCATCCACCTGGTTTCGATAATCCAGCAAGGCCACAGAGTTTTGCTCAATGGACTGGCGAACATCCGTCAGGGC
>JAQSWO010000003.1 GCA_029266595.1 Gammaproteobacteria bacterium | reverse complement strand
TTAGTGAAGAAAATGAAATAAGTGGCCCTCCGAGCAAATGATAGATATTGCCAATAGATTTTCTAGCAGCTAATTTAACAATAGATAAGCTAACGAGATCTACAGGTACCATGTAAATCGGCGCGTTTAAACGAATATATTTTCTAATTTGCAGGCAGTTCAGCACCATATTCATGAATAAATCATCTTTGTTATATCGCCCATTGGCCATGTCACCCGTGATAATTCCTGGGCGGTAAATATTTACTGGTAGTCCCATCGACTTCGCTTGATATATTAATTGTTCAGCAGACCATTTTGACTGTGTATATCCTAGGCTAAGCGTAGGAAAGATATGCGTTTCATTTTCGTCTAGCTGATTTTGTCGATCGCCCAGTAGTACGGAAAAAGTAGAAATATATTCCATCTTTTTTAATTTCTTTACGGTGCTAAAACGCAACAATTCTTTCACTGCGTGTACATTGTCATTGTATAAAGCTTTAAATGACAAGAGAAAATTTACCTTGGCTGCAGAGTGAATAATGCTATCTACCATTTGAGCTAGTGCTTCATATCGCTCTTTGGATAAGCCTAATATTGGTTGCGATACGTCCCCTGAAAAAACCGTAAGGCGTGGGGAGAATTGCTCGTGCCATGTAAGATATTTTTCAGCGTTTTCTATTACCCTCGCTCTTGCTATTTGATCGTTCTCTGCTCTGACCAAGCAAACAATATTTGCATCTGTATGTTGCATTAAATCCCTTAAGAGAAACGCACCTAAAAATCCTGTGGCGCCTGTCAATAATATGGTCTGTGCGGGTTGATCTGGTAAAGGCGGATGAGATGGATCAATAATATCTTTATCTAATTTTGGTATGGGCAAGCATTCTATGTCCAATACGCTATCATCTTGGTTGTGGTCACATATATTCGGATTCAGTATCTGATTGGCTAAGGTTGTTAAAGGTATGGCGTATATTTGCTCTAGTGGTAAATTCACTGAGTATTTTTCCAGTAATAATAAATAAAAATCTGCAAATCCGATGGAGTCCATTCCCAGTTGTACTAAATTATTTGTTACATCTATTTGATGTTTTGGTAAATTTAATACCTGCGATGTAATCGAGACTAATTGGATTAAAACTTCTTGCTCATCTGTTGATATTTTTTCTTGTAAAGATGCCACTGTTGCAATGGGTAGGGTAGTAGACTGAAGAGCGTTTAATAATGCAGCTACATTTTTGTTTCGGTTCACTTTCATAGTGTTCGTTTTAATGATTTCTTTAACGAAGAACACTGCTTGAAGTCTATATTGGTGGGGAAGTTGACCAGCTTTTTCAAATAAAGCTTTTTCTATTATTTCTTTATGAAAAACATTCGTAGGCACAACCAGTGCACATATTTTTTGTGTGTCTGTTTGTTTATCTTTCAGGCCTACTACAATTAACTCGCTGATATGTGGAATATGCTTATATTGATTTTCCAACATCAGTGGCGACACCTTTTTTCCGTCAGAGGTAACGATCAAGTCTTTGATCCTATCGGTAATGCTTAAATGCCCGTGTTCGTTAATTTTTCCAAGATCGCCTGTGTAGTACCATCCTTCTTGATCAAAAGGCCGGACAATTTTTCCATCTCTTAAGTAACCTAACATCATGGCATTGCTCTTGATGCAAATTTCACCCTCACCTTGATGATTTGTTTGGTTGATTCTTAATTCACAACCGGGCAAAACATGGCCTACGCTAAGGGTGCTTAGATGTGTCGCTGTTTGATGGCGGCTCATCAGATCATTTTTTGTATTGGAGACGCAAGCTCCTGCCGTTTCTGTTAACCCATATCCCGTGTAAACGGGTGCGATTAACGTTTCTATAAATTGGTGTGTTTTTTTATCTAATGCAGCGCCACCGCAGAATATAATCTTCAACGCACCACCAAAACGTCGACGAAAAGGCGTATTTAACCATCGTAAGGTTGATTTGTACCTGGCATAGGCCAAGCTCAGTAATTTCAAATATGCTTGAGCAATGATTCTTCTGAACAGAGGTAGTGCGCGGATTTGTTCTTTCACCCCTCGCTCAATCATGTCAAGGATGCGTGGCACAACGACGATAATACGCGGTTTGATATGGCGAAAACCCTCAGATAGCGAATGCCGATTAACCTCGTTCAGTAGTAAACATTCACCACCACAAAATAATAATGGCAATAAATGATTTACTAAGGGGTAAACGTGAAAGTAGGGTAGAAAAAATATTGTTTTTAAATCGGATACAACGTCGCCAGGTAGCGTAGAGACGCTTCGTTTGATTTGCTCAATGATTCCCTGATGTGAATGGCAAACGATTTGGTAATCCCCGCTCGTACCAGAAGTAAGTAATATCAATGCAATATCTTTATTTGGTGCCTCGGAGGGAGTGATTGTCAAGGGGGCGCTATCGAGGAAAACATTTGGCGTCAAAAATACGATATCATCCACGCCGCACTTTTTGCCAATAGCTGGACTGCCAATTGCTAATCGTGGCTGAAGTGCTCTGAGCTGAGTATTGAGCGCTTCCACAGGTAACTGACCATCGAGCAAGCAAGGAATGGCACCGATAAACATTATGCCTAATAGCGCAATAATATGATCAGTCGTGTTCTCAGGAAAGAACACGACCTTCTCCCCCGGTGTGATGCCTAGCTTGGTTAAGTATTGTCCATAACTTTTTGTATGCGCGAGTAGTGTTTCGTAGCTCATAGTGGTCCAATCGGTCTTCACTCTGTAGTGAAAAGCCAGCTTTGATGAAAAGCTAGACCATCTCTGGGTAACAAAATCAATTACAAGTGGCGTTGATTTCATTTGTATTCCTAAAAAGTAGGTATTATATAAAAGTTAAGGTACCTAGCGATTTTTGATGAGCCACATCAAAGAAAAATGGCTGTGAGTTTCAGTATTCCAAAAGACATTTGCTATTGGAACGTGCTAGGATCCGCGCCATTCATTTGATCAGAAGCGAAGTTTTGACATGAAAAAGAAACAGAATGTGATTGTAGAGTATTCAAGTTACTCCAGAACCATCCTGGCGGACCTAAAAAGCCTCTCTAAGCTTATTCGCAAATATTCTGCTACTCAACAAGATAATACTAAGACAAGAGAAGCAACTTGGGCGCCGCTCAAGCTAGAGCAAATACAGAATGCGCTTTTGAATCCCCAAAATGCGCTAAAACCTAGCATGGTTGCTTTCGCTACGCTCTTGAAGACGGAACAAGAGATTATTAAGACGCAGGAGCGTATACAAGTACAAAGAGAGAGCATTAGGGAAAGCATTCAAGGCTTAAAGGAGCAGCATGTTATCTCTAAGGACACCAAAGAAAAAGAAAAACTGTTCGAATCATCAAAAAAAATGGAAAATATGCTTCGAAAGACCGGGGAAATTTACCAGGGTTTGGTGCGTTTTCAAGAGACGCTCAAAGAGCGCTATCGTGAAATAGACGCACTCGCATTAAAACATGACAAGGAATGGCATGAATACAGAACTTTCTACCTTAGGCAGACACTCAATAATCTGTTAGTGACAGATCTTGACTTAAGCGATATGGAAAGACAGGCACTATTGTCAGAGGATACTTGGCCACAGATTTTGCAAGATTTTCAGACCCTCAATATAGATATTCCTGAGGATTTGAACGTGTCAGCTCCGAATTTTGAGACCTACTTCAAGCTGAAAGCCTATCTTGCCGTTCATAGTTCATTAAGTAGGCGGATGCTGCCGCATAAAACAGCAGATGTGCTCAAATATGTCAAAAAAATATTAAAAAAATAGAGGGTTATCTATATGAAAATAGAACATACCACACGCGAATATCGCGAAGGACGAGCGCAAAAATCTGGGGAAGAACAGTTGAAAGCGCAAGAAAATGAATTGTCTCTTGTAACCAAATCTGAACTCGTCAAGGATTTAGAGAGAGAAGTTGGGAAAAATATTACGGCTTATGATACCGAGGCAGTACCACAGATTTTAGCTGCAATAGATAAAGCTGAGAAAGAGATTGCCCAATCCAAAGCTACTGAAACAGCGTCTACCGGAATTGTTCCCGACAAGACATTTGGCACTGGATAATTTTGTATGGCACATCTTTTACCCGAAACACTTAATATTTGGCTAACGCAGTACGGAAGCTTTGCTTTATTCGTGCTGCTTGCCCTTGGTATTTTTGCGCTACCACTGCCAGATGAAACACTGTTGGTCTTTGCGGGCGTTTTAATCGCCAAACAACAACTACAAGCTATTCCAACCATTCTATGCTGTGTAGGTGGCTCGCTTTTGGGGATCACCTTAAGCTACTTTATTGGTAAAACCGCGGGCATTTGGCTCATTAGAAAATATGGCCACTGGGTGAGATTGACTGAAGCGAGGATGGAGCGTGTACACAACTGGTTTGAACGTATAGGCTGTTGGGCATTGCTCATTGGATATTTCATACCAGGTATCAGGCATATGACAGGCTATGCTGCTGGCATTACCGAGTTGGACTATCGAAAATTTGCTTTATTTGCTTATAGTGGCGCTGTCATTTGGGCAAATGTTTTCCTAGCCATAGGTTATTTCCTGGGAAATAAATGGCTGCATATTATGGATATGGTAGACCAGACAGGATACGCCCTTTTATTGATTGTTACTGTATTAGCGATAGGTGGAGGTGTTGTCTGGTGGCGGGTTAAACGTCTTAATAATAATCGTGAGCCGACAGTTAACGCTATTGAAGCGAAAGATTATCAAATAGAAACAAATAATGATGACACAAGAGACGCAAAATGAAATTCGGTGAAAAATGGCTTAGGCAATGGGTTAATCCAAAAGTAGAGATACGAGAACTCTCAGAAGCATTAACTATGTCAGGTTTGGAAGTAGAGGCAGTCGAACCCATAGGTGATGGCTTAGACAGCGTATTTGTGGGCGAAGTGTTGACAGCAGAACCTCACCCCAACGCTGATCGTCTCCGTATCTGCACGGTTGATGTTGGCGCTGATGAACCACTTGCCATTGTTTGTGGTGCAGCTAATGTTAGAGCTGGTCTTAGAGTTGCAGTTGCTACTGTAGGTGCTGTACTACCAGGGAATTTCAAGATCAAACAGGCGAATATTCGTGGATTGGCTTCTTCTGGTATGATTTGCTCTAGTTCTGAGTTGGCATTAGCCGACACCAGCGAAGGTATTCTGGAGCTGCCTCACGATGCACCTGTTGGCTTACCTTTTGCTAATTACCTTACTCTCCCTGACAATATTGTTGACGTCTCTCTTACCCCTAATCGCGGAGATTGTCTCAGCATTCAGGGTATGGCGCGAGAGGTCAGCGCGATATTCGATACCCCTCTCGCACCTGTTGAGATTCAAGAAAGCTCTTCCGAAATTGATGATGTACTTCCTATCGTACTTCAAGCACCTTCGCGTTGCCCTCGATACACTGGGCGTGTCATTCGTGGAATTAATGCAAATGCCATTACGCCGCTGTGGATGACAGAATGCTTGAGACGTAGTGGAATCAGATCTATACATCCGATTGTTGATATTGCTAACTACGTCATGCTAGAGCTGGGTCAACCCATGCATGCATTTGATCTAAAAACACTTTCTGGCGGAATATTTGTGCGTGAAAGTAAAATTGATGAGCAAGTTACTCTTCTAGACGAGCAGAAGATCACATTAGACGTACCTACTTTGGTGATTGCCGACGAGCGGCAAGGGCTTGCTATGGCAGGCATAATGGGATGCGCATCTTCTGCTGTATCAGACCAAACAACGGATATTTTTTTAGAAAGCGCTTTCTTTATGCCGGAAACCATCAGTCAGAGCATTAGACACTACACTATACAAAGTGATTCTTCTCACCGATTTGAGCGTGGTGTCGATCCTGATTTAACAGTGGTTGCTATGCATAGGGCAACGCAACTTATCTTGGCAATTGCCGGTGGTAAGGTAGGACCTGTAATAGATGTGCGTGACGAACAATACTTTCCTACACGACAAGTTATTCAACTGCGTAAGAATAGAATAAAACGCATTTTAGGGATTGCATTGGATGAGCATGTGGTAGAGCACATACTGAGTCATAGACTCAATATGCACGTCCAAAAGAATGAGGAAGGCTGGCAGGTAACTGTTCCCAGTTATCGATTTGACCTTAAACTTGAAGTCGATCTTATAGAAGAACTCGCACGCATACATGGCTACCATCAAATACCCAAGCATCAGATGATGGCCTCATTAACTATGGCGCCATCACCTGAAGGCCAGTTAACAGAAAAACGTTTGAGAGATTTGCTTGTCGACCGTGGTTATTATGAAAGTATCAACTATAGTTTTGTCCAGCCTGAATTGTCTAAGCTCCTGAGTCCCGAATGCGTTGCTATCCCATTAAGTAATCCCATTTCGGCTGACTTATCTGTCATGCGAACCAGCCTTTGGCCGGGATTAATACAGGCGGCACGTTTTAATTTGCACAGACAACAAACTCGCCTCAAATTGTTTGAAATAGGTGTGTGTTTCCTCAAAGAGGGGAATGTGCTGGCACAGCCAACCCTATTAGCAGGGATTGCATTAGGCAGTGTATCGGATGAGCAATGGGCAAGCCCAAAGCGCTTTGTAGATTTTTTTGACGTAAAAGCTGATGTGGAAGCCTTCTTGGCGCTCACAGGAAATTTAGAAGCATTTACTTTTTCAGCGGGCACGCATCCCGCGCTTCATCCGGGAAGATCTTCCGACATACAAAAAAAAGGTCGGATTATTGGTCATATAGGCGCATTGCATCCACAGTTACAACAACAGCTAGATTTGCAAACAACCCCTTACTTATTTGAAATAATTTTTTCAGAATTACGTGATGCAATGTTACCTAAATACGAAGCGCCTTCTAAATATCCTTCTATTAGGCGCGACTTGGCTTTTATTGTCGAAAAAAAGCTTCCTTATCAAAAAATCCGCGATATAATCCGGGCCTCAGCAGGTAACACCTTGAAAAATCTCCAGTTATTTGACGTGTATGAAGGTGAGGGTATCCATGAAGGTCAAAAAAGCGTTGCTTTAGGGGTAACATTCCAATCAAACTCACGCACACTAACGGACAAGGAAATAGATCAGGCAATTTCTAACATCATCACCACCCTTAACCAGGAAGTTAAGGCTATTTTAAGAGAGTAAGAACATGGCAGTTACAAAAGCAGATTTAGTAGACAACCTTTTTGACACAATGGGCATTAATAAACGTGAAGCAAAAGAAATTGTCGAGCTACTCTTTGAAGAGATGATTATGGCGTTGGAACGAGGACAAGATGTTAAACTCTCCGGATTCGGAGTTTTTGTATTAAGGAAGAAAAATGCACGACCTGGTAGAAACCCTAAGACAGGCTTGGAGGTTACCATTCCTCCTAAGCGTGTTGTCACGTTCAGAGTGGGTGAAAAACTAAAGGTGAAAGTAGACAACTATGCAGGATCAAAAAACGAAGCGGATAAGAGCGACTAATACAATACTTCCTCCCATCCCAGATAAATTGTATTTTACAATTGGGGAGGTAAGCACACTATGCGGGATTAAAACCCATGTGTTGCGATATTGGGAACAGGAGTTTGAACAACTTGAGCCATGCAAACGTAAAGGGAATAGGCGTTACTATCAACGTAAGGACATCGTACTAGTTAGAAAATTAAAAGACTTGCTTTATGGTCAAGGGTTTACAATTGAGGGTGCTCGCGCACAACTCAGTCAAGTAACAGAAACAAAGCAGGTGATTTCAACCAGCACGCATCAATCTCTAAAATCTCTACAAGTTGCTGTAGCGGAACTAGAGGGATTACTTAAAGAATTAAAAATAAGTGAAGAGAATTAAGGGCTGTTTCAATAACCACAATAGTAACTCGGGGCGTAGCGCAGTTTGGTAGCGCACTTGCATGGGGTGCAAGGGGTCGCAGGTTCAAATCCTGCCGTCCCGACCAATTAAGAGCTTGATACAACAAGAGGGCAGTAGTATGGATCGCAAACTACTAGACATATTGGCCTGTCCTGTTTGCAAGGGGAAGTTAGTTTACCAACAGGCTAATCAAGTGCTCATTTGCAAGCTAGATAAATTAGCTTATCCTATCATTGACGGTATCCCCGTAATGCTTGAGGATAGTGCAAGTAAATTTTCGAATGAAGAAGAGGAAAATAAATAATGGAATTTAGAGTTGTCATTCCTGCCCGCTTTAATTCAGGTCGTTTGCCAGGCAAGCCATTGTTAGAGATTAATGGAAAGCCTATGGTGCAGCATGTTTATGAACGTGCCATTGAAAGTGGCGCAGAGAGTGTTGTAATTGCCACGGATGACGAACGCATACGAAAAGCTGCTGAAGGTTTTGGTGCGCAGGTTTGTATGACCTCTCCTGATCATACCAGTGGTACTGAGAGGCTAGCAGAAGCTGTTGTAGCCCTTGGTTATCTGGAAGATGAAGTGATTGTGAACTTACAAGGCGATGAGCCAATGATTCCACCTGTCTTGATTTCACAGGTTGCAGAGGATTTGGTTAAATTTGAAAATGCGCGTGTTGCAACCCTCTATGAGCCCATTGAAACAGTCCAAAATTTGTTTGATCCCCGCATTGTCAAGGTTGTTATGAGTAAGCGTGGGTACGCCTTGTACTTTAGTCGTGCGCCTATTGCGTGGGATAGAAAAAACTTTCAGATTCCGCCGGACGAAAATCAACCATTACAGACGAAACACTTTAGGCATATAGGGGTGTACGCCTATCATGTTCGTTTTTTAGAAGAGTATATGGCATGGGATAAATCTGAATTGGAAGAAATGGAACAGTTAGAGCAGTTGCGCGTGCTTTGGAATGGTGGTCGAGTGCATCTCACTAGAGCATTAGAAGCCATGCCGCCCGATGTGAACACCGAACAGGATTTAGAAAATGTTAGGGCCTTATTGTCAGGGAATAGTGGATCGTCCTAATTAAAGCCGGTATTCAGCGCAAGAGGTCAGAATCCGACCGTCTTGACAGAGCTGGTCCATCCCGCCAGGCATCCTTATGTAATAGTTCTTCGAAATGTTTGATTCTCTCCCGCATAAACGTAATAGATCACACCTCGCTGCCAAGATTGCCGCAAACGGTCAGAGTCCGACCGTCTTTGCGAGGAGCATAGCGACGTGGCAATCCAGGAAAAAGCGCAGCATACACTCAGTATGTGAGTGAGCATTCTGAAAGAATTTTTGAATGAAATACACACTGTGTTTCACCTCATCGGGCGCTTTACGTCCAAACCTGTTCCAGACAGATTTTCGCTTCAAAATCGGCAAAAGATGCCCGTTTCTATCTAGAGTGACCATGCCTTTTTCTTACAAGACTAGCTGGAGGCCTTGTCACCATATCTCACTCCGCGTTCTCACGTAAGCCCATGGGAACGCGAAGGAAAAACCAAAACATAATTGGTTACGCTAAATCAATAAATGCCCGTACTTTTTATGTATCCAATGATCTAGTGATAATTTTCCTGAACCATGGAACATAAGCAACATCAGTAAAATCCCCCAACCAATATGTTGTTGTAGACCAGTAGAGCCTTCTGGTGTCCACAGGAAAGGGTAAGCTGCTACAGCGACGATATTGTAAATAAAGAGCGCAAAAATCCAGAAGCGTCCACCAAGACCCACTGCGAGCAATACAGGTAAGATCAGCTCTGCTGTCGTGCCGATGACAGCTGCAACATAAGGGGACAGGAATGGTACGTGATACTCATATTCAAATAGGGCAAGTGTGCTCTCCCAGCTTTGTATTTTAAGTATTCCTGCTACAAAGAATATTTGAGCCACCCAAACACGGGCGATGAGATCTCCTAAAGGCGTAAGAAATCTGAGAAGCTTAATGAAAGGATAAATGATTTTAGCAGTGACTTTGGTGAGCATGGTTCCCTCTTGATATTTAAATTGTCCTAATGCCTTCTGGTGTTGCCATAATAATGACATCAGCAGGCCGTTTAGCAAAAATCCCATTTTCGACAACCCCTGGAATATTGTTCAACATTTTTTCCATTATAACGGGGTCTGTAATTTTAAGATTATGTACGTCCAAAATTTGGTTGCCATTGTCTGTTTGGATCCCTTCTCTATAAACAGGGTCAGCACCCATTTTAACGATTTCTCTTGCCACGTAGCTTCTCGCCATAGGAATGACTTCCACTGGCACAGGTGAAAGATTACCCAGTACATCAACCTTTTTGCTCTGGTCGATGATGCAGATAAATTGTTTGGCAGCTGAGGCAATCACTTTTTCTCTGGTCAGTGCGCCCCCCAAACCTTTGATAAGATAGTGGTGAGTATTGGCTTCATCAGCCCCATCAATATATATATCAACGGTACCCACATTATTTAATGCTGTAAATTCAATGCCGTGTTGTTTGAGTTGTTGCTCTGTTTGGATAGAGCTCGCAACTGTCATGCCTATGTCATGCTTCATGCGTACTAATGCAGCGATAAAATGGTTCACCGTAGAGCCCGTGCCAATACCAACTGTCATATCTCGTTTAATGTACGCCAGTGCAGATTCGGCCGCTAATTTTTTGAGTTCGTCTTGAGTCATGCTGTTTGTTCCTCTGGAATACCATGAGATCGTAAGAGCGCGTTGATTTCTGGTGGTCTGCCACGAAACTGAATAAACAGGTCCATTGGTTCTACAGCACCACCACATTCAAGAAAAGTTTCTAGAAATGCTTTTCCGACGATGGGGTTAAAAATCCCTTCTTCCTGGAATCTAGCAAAAGCATCGCAAGCCAGTACTTCAGCCCATTTGTAGCTGTAATATCCTGCGGCATACCCGCCTGCAAAGATATGCGAGAAGCTATGTTGGAAACGATTAAATGGGAGTGTAGGAAAGATAAATAGTTGCTCACGAACTTCATCCAAAATACGCTGCGTTTGATTGGTTACACTTGCATCGTATTCTATATGTAGACGAAAGTCGAAAAGAGAGAGTTGCAGTTGCCTTACCATTTGCATGGCAGACTGGAAATCTTTTGCCTTCAAGAGTTTTTCAAATAGTGCATCGGGAAGTGGTTCGTTGGTTTGATAATGTCTTGCAATAAGATCCAGGCCTTCTTTTTCCCAGCACCAGCTTTCCATAAATTGACTAGCAATTTCTACAGCGTCCCAGGGAACGCCATTGATGCCAGAGACGCCTGCACGAGATATTTTAGTCATCAGGTGTTGTATAGCATGGCCAAATTCGTGGAATAGTGTTGTTACTTCATCATGTGTGAATAGTGCTGGTTTATCTCCAACCGGACCGCTGAAATTGCAGGTAATAAAAGCAACGGGAAGCTGTAGTTGGTTGTCTAATGTAATGCGACGGATTCTGCAATCATCCATCCATGCACCGCCACGTTTACCGGTTCTCGCATAAAGATCGGTGTAGAAATATCCTCTTAACGTATTCTGGGCATCGTAGATGGCGAAGAGTTTAACTTCTGGTTTCCAAACATCAGGATCAGTGACTGGCTCAATACGTATGTTGTAAAGCTTTTGTACCGTTTGAAACAAGCCATTTAACACGGTGGATTCGGGTAAATAAGGTCGAAAATCCTCTGCAGAAACAGCATATTCGGCTTGCCTGAGCTTTTCGCTATAATAGCTAATGTCCCAGGGGTGCAATGTGTCTCGTTGATAGGTTTTTTGGGCGAAATCTTTTAGTTGCTGAAATTCTTCTCGTGCGCGAGCCAAGCTAGCGTCGGCCAGTTTATTCAAAAAGCCTAATACATCATCTGTCTTTTTAACCATTTTGGTAGCAAGAGAGTATGCTGCATAATGGTTGAAATCTAGAAGGTGAGCGAGGGCTTGCTTGGCTTTAAGTATTTCTTCAATAACGTGAGTATTATCGAATTGGTTCGCATTGGGTCCTTGGTCAGATGCACGCGTGATATAAGCTTCGTACATTTCTTGTCGTAGTGTTTCATCATCTGCGTATGTCATAACTGCGAGATAAGAAGGACCATCCAAGGTGAATAACCATCCTTCCAATTGTTTTTCTTCAGCTGCTTGTTTAGCCGCAGCAATAGCGTGTCCGGGCAGACCCGAGAGTTTGGTTTCATCTGTGATATGTTTTGACCATGCATGGGTAGCGTCTAACACATTGTCTTCAAATTGGCTGCTCAGTTTGGTCAGAGCCTTATCCAGATCTGCGAACTGTTTTTTCTTAGTTTCATCTAGATGTACACCAGAGAGCTTAAAGTCACGGAGCGTGTGTTCTATGACTTTTTTTTGTTCGTTGTCCAGCTTGTTATAGGCTGGGCTGTCTGCTATGGATTGTATGGCTTTGTACAGAGCGGTATTGTGGCTGATCTCCATCCCATATTCGGATAGCATTTCTATGCAAGGTTTGTAGATGCCCCGTATTTTGTCGGAATTCATAACGGCATGAAGGTGTCTTATGGGCGACCAAAAATTATGGAGTTCGTCATCCATGTCTTCCAGTGGTTGCATCAGACTTTCCCAGGAATGGGCTTCAGCTGTCAGTAGTTGTTTGATATACGTGCGATGACGGTTAAGCATGTCGGTCAGTGTAGATCGCACTTCGTCAAGGTTGATGTTGAATGTGGGGAGTGGATTAGACATGGTTTTCTCTGTAGGGGATGCAGTATAAGTTAAGTCGTCGGACCCTGACCGTTTGTGCCAATTTTGGCAGAGAGAGGGAGGTGCCCTATTACTGTCCACCCCGAAACAACTTTAATCGGGGTAGACAAGGAGGGAAGTGCTGCATGGCGCCTCATAAACACCATCTTAAGCGGAGAAATTCTCTGCGACAAAATCCCAGTTAACGACTTTCCAGAAATTCTCAAGGTAATTAGGCCTGCTATTGCGTGTGTCTATGTAATAGGCGTGTTCCCAGACATCGCAAGTCAACAATGCGATTTTGCCGTCTGTCATAGGCGTGCCAGCATTCGAAGTTGCGGTGATTTCAAGCATTCCATCGGTGGTTTTTGTCAGCCATGCCCAGCCTGATCCAAATTGATTGATGGCAGTTTGGGTGAATTTTTCTTTGAATGTATCGAAGGAATCAAAGGTTCTTTGTATGGCAGCTAATAGGTCGCCTGTGGGTTCTCCACCGGCATTAGGACCCATGCTATGCCAGTAAAATGTGTGATTCCAGACTTGGGCTGCATTATTGAAGATACACCGTTTGATTTCATGATGATTTCTTCAAGTGAAAGATTCTCGAAAGGCGTTCCAGCGATAAGAGTGTTTAGTTTGTCTACGTAAGCTTGGTGATGTTTGCCGTGGTGGTATTCTAGCGTTTCTTTTGAGATGTGGGGTGCAAGAGCATCTAATGCATAAGGGAGGGGAGGAAGTTGAAATGTCATAGGTGGACTCCTTTTGGGAAAAAATAGTTTACGCGATATGGCTTTGCATGTAGTTGGCTTCGCCTATTTTCTCAATTAGGCCAAGTTGTGTTTCTAGCCAGTCAATATGTTCTTCTTCATTGGTTAGTATGGTTTGGAATATTTCGCGGGAAGTAAAATCTTGGATGGATTCAGCGTAAACAATGGCTTCTTGAAGATCAGATTTGGCGATGTACTCAAGCTTTAAATCGCAGGCTAATGCTTCTTTTACATTTTCGCCTATTAGTAGCTGGCCAAGTTTCTGAAGGTTGGGAAGGCCATTTAGAAATAGCACGCGTTGAATAATGAGATCCGCGTGGCGCATTTCTTCTATCGATTCTTCATATTCCTTAGCAGCTAGCTTTTCCAATCCCCAGTCTTTGAACATGCGGGAATGAAGAAAGTATTGGTTGATGGCAATTAGCTCATTGCCTAGCACCTTATTGAGATGTTGTATGAGTTTTGCGTCCCCTTTCATTTTTGCCTTCCTTTGTTGATTTTCCGAGAGATTTTTTAGGTGAGGCTCGTTTTTATGAGCGCAGCACAGTTAGTTGTTTGCATCGCGAGTCTAGGCTTTTGTCTTAAAAAATGTCAAGAGAGTGTCATTTAATATTCTATTAAGTTTTGAATGCTATGTTGTCGGCCGTTCACTAATGTTTGGTAAAAAAGAACACTTGAAAAACAACAAGAGGATAACGAAATGGCTAGAGAAATAAGCGTAGTAGATGCAATGCAAGCTAAAAATCAGAAAAAAATAGCAGAGCATCTTGCGGAGCTTGAAAGAGGTATTAAAACCAATGATGCGAGAAAAATGAGTGAGGCTATGATCGCTCTAAAGGACCTGGCATTTACAAATGGAGATAACGTAAAGAATCAAATTAATAATGCTTTGGCGCAATTGGGTAGAAGGTCAATAGAAACATTTAAATATTTCAATAGGGTGTTGAATTTAGAACAACTTTATTTGCCTGAACAAAACTCTAATTTGAAGGGGTTGATGCAGCAATTATCACAGTGTCAGGATATATATGCGCGCGCTACAATTCAAGATGCTTTGGAGAGATATCAAGACCAGCAAAACACAAGTATATTGGGTCAAAAGGCAGATCGAGACTTATGGCGTGAAGCGGAGAAATCTGGGCATCTATTGATGATGTTCGATACATTTATAAATATTGATAAGACGCAAGACCCGAATAAGGCGAAATCTCAGCTAAGAAATTATGTATCTGGTGTCTATAATGCCGCAGAATGGGAAAAATTGTTATCGAACCGAGAAGATGCTCTAGTTAAAACATATGTAAACACGCAGCTTGCTGCTTTGGAGAATTATCCTGAGAGGACAGTTTCATGGCAGGAAATATACAATAACTTAGTCAATGTTATAAAAAATAATAAAGAAGTTGTTATACCGCATCTCAATAGCTTAGAAAAATCTGAGCCCATTCCTCAGAAACAGAAAAAATTGCTGTCAGCGGTGCAAGAGGATGTAGATGTTTTTTCGCTTGGAAGATTTTTGGGCGGTTTGTTCTCAGGGTTTGGAGATGCTGCTAAAAAAGGGCTTCCAGTGCCAGTGTCTAATAATGGCTTTGGTTTATTTTCTCAGACTAAAGAGGTTAAAGTTCTAACTGCTGGTGAGGAGGCTAAAGCGATAGATCACGGTCGCATAAATTCTGTAAGAGGTAGTTCAGAAGGGAATAAACATATTGGAAACTTTGATCTTTAGAAGTGCTCCTTGTCTTGCTTCAATATGGGCTGGTTTGATGCATAAAGTTAAGTTTGATTGTTGATATACGAAGAAATGGACTTCTTCTAAATCCCCCTGTTCTTTACCTGCTTCGCTGTCTATACATTACATTTGGTGGTTAAAGCTTGTGCATTTCGTCACTTTTGTATAGCAGGTAGGTAAGATATGTTATAGGTTCAGCAAGAATTTAGAAATAAAATTAAGCTGCTTCAGCAGAAGCGTATTCCATAGTGGCGCGTGTTTGCTGAATAATTTGTCGCGTTTGTGCACCGCACTGTCCGCAATCAGGAGATGCGCCGAGGAAGCAGTTTAGTTCACGATTGCAGCAAACACCTTTTTGAGCGGCTTCTTTGATTTGGTTAGAGGTAATTCCACGACAGAGGCAAATGTACATGATAAGATCTCAGTAAGTTATTGATTAATTTAAGCCTCATATGCTATCCTTATTGAGAATGATTGTCAATAACATTCGCGATTAATTCCAGGGCTGTTGGCAGTTTGCTAGGAAGAAGCGGAATTTGTCGGTCCCTGCTTAATTAGGCTGGGGCAAGTTTTTCACTAGCGTAGCATATCCATTTACTTGAGTTTTTAGACGCTAATTTCATTAACCCCTAAAAAGCAAGGTAAAGTGAAACTAAGCTGCGGGATGAAGGTGAGCAAGGGTGATGTGGTGCGCAGAAGATTGACGGCACGCTCAGCATAGTAAAATTTTCAACAGTCTCTACTACATAGGAGATTTTTATGTCTATATCGTTAGTACGCCAAAAAGCGCCCGATTTTACAGCAGCAGCTGTGTTAGCGGATGGTCAAATTACGCAATATAACTTGGGCAAAGCCATTGCAGGTAAATATGCGTTGATTTTCTTTTATCCCTTAGATTTTACTTTTGTTTGTCCAACGGAGCTGATTGCACTGGATCACCGCATTGGGGAATTTAAAGATCGTAATGTTGAAGTAGTTGGCATTTCTATTGATTCGGAACATACGCACTCTGCATGGCGTAATACGCCTATCGAGAAGGGTGGTATTGGGCCATTGAGATATACTTTAGTTGCAGACATTAAGCATGAGATCAGCCGCGCTTATGGTGTAGAGCATCCAGAAATAGGTGTATCTTTACGTGGTGCTTTTTTGATCGATAGAGAAGGTATAGTCAGAAGCATGATTGTGAACGACTTGCCAATTGGTCGTAATATCGATGAATTGCTTCGATTGGTTGACGCGTTAGAATTTAGTGACAATCATGGTGATGTTTGCCCTGCAGGTTGGCAAAAAGGTAACCAGGCGATGAAGGCTTCTTCTCAAGGAGTACGTGATTATCTGGCGGCTAATGCAGAAGCGTTGTAACTCTCATTATATATAAAGTTTTGAGAAAGCCCCTTCGGGGGCTTTTTGTTTTGTGGGTATTTATCGTTTAGCACGAAATAGCTGATAAGAAAGTTCTAGCAGCATAGAATTAGAACCAGGTTGAGGGCTGTTATTTAGAAAGGTACTCTCATTATTATAATGCATCCAAGAAAGGCGAAGCGTTAGGTTACGTCTGAGCTTATAGTTTATCTCTGCGCCGTATGCAGGACCAATATGCAGGTTATTAAGATCAAATTCATTTAGATTGGTATTGTCTAAATAGGTCAAGCCTGCTTTAGCATGTAGGCTGAGTGCCTCACTAATAGGCGCAGAAATTATTCCTAATAAATCAATGGTGTGATTGTTGACATTGTTTCCAGTGTTGTCGAATACTGGGGTGGGAATATAAGAATGTTGTGACGCGATGCCTAGGTATTCGTTTCCGTAGCTAATGAGTGGTTCATCTTTGGGTGGCGTATTGAAGGGCGTTGTGACGAGTTTATCGTAATAAGGTAGCGGCGGAATCGTATCCATAACATCTTCAGAGACACCAAGGGCTGGAGTCATAAAGAAGAAAGTTAGGATAATTGCCGTGTATTTGCGGAACATGGTGGTCGCCGAATCTATTAGGAGCATACGATGTGGTTTAAAAATCTACAAATTTTCAGCATTAAAAGTAAGGTGCTTGATCAAGAAGCGTTGAATGAACAACTAATGCCACTAGTGTTTACTTCATGTCTCCCAACTTTTTTATCAAGTGAGGGCTGGGTATCGCCTTTGTTAGAAGATGGTGGCCCTTTATCGTATGAGTTAAACGCGTGCATTATTTTGTGTCTCCAGATAGAGGAAAAAATCCTGCCTGCGTCCGTGATAAAAAAAGAAGTAGAGATTAAGGCCAAGGAGTTGGCGGCAGTGCGTGGTAGAAAAGTGTCGCAAAAAGAAATGTATACCCTCAAAGAGGAAATGAAACATACCTTATTGCCCAAAGCATTCACCAAGCTTTCTCATCTTTATGCCTACATTGATAAAAAAAACCAAACATTGATCGTCAATACCACTAGCCCTAAAAAAGCGCAACGGTTTATCACCTTCCTCAAAAAATCTTGGCAAGATTTGGCTATTGAATCACTTTTGGATAAAAAAATCTCGCAAAGGTTAACGCGATGGCTCATTCATAACGAGCATTCTCCTTCCTTTGGTATAGAGAAATCCTGCGTGCTTATCGATCCGCAAAATGAGATGCGTCTAATTCGTTGCCAGCAGCAGAATTTATCGGAAGAAGGTGTTCAAATGTTGGCGAAAAATGGTTGCGAAGTAAAACAGATGGGGCTTTCTTGGCAGGATAAAGTGAAGTTTGTGTTAGTAGATGATTTTTCTATACGCAGTATCAAGTTAGACGATATTTTGTTGGACGAAGCAAAGGACATGGAACCTGAAACAAAAGCACAAAAATTCGCGGCAGATTGTGTCATTATGACTGAAACATTACGGCAAATGATTGAGGAGCTGCATGAGGCAGTAACTCAATAAGGCTTGTTGACTGTTTTATTGAATACTTTTGCCTACGATTTAGGTGAAAACATATATGTTTGCGACGGTTTGCTAATAATATAGCCCATGATGTTTATGGTGTTATGCCTGGATTTTCCGTCAATAAGTGAGGTAGGATGTGCGCGTTTTTCCACTTTTATCGCCATATTGAACGAGGTAGGGGAGGCCATCATGAGAACACGCCGGTATTGTGCACCATTTATCCAAGGTCTAGTATTGAGTTTTTGTTTATTGGTTTCCGCAGCTGCCAGTGCGATTGAACCCACAGAGGTCCAACTCGATAAGTTGTCTCCGGAGCAATTGCGACAAGCGGCTGAAGCGGGTGATCCAGATGCCCAGTATGCATTGGGATACATGTATTACTATGGAAGTAATGGCGTGTCACAGGATACACGGCAAGCGATGAATTGGATTAAGCGTGCATCAGTACAGGGACAGAAGCAAGCGACTAAAGCACTGGCTTTGATGCAGCCGGGAGGGGCTCAAGCAGCTCAATCCGCGCCTGCTGAATCTATGGCAGTGGCATCTAGTAGGCCTAATGTAACAGAGCAAACTAAAACAGCCTCTTCGCCTCCTTTCTCATCTTCAATTCCAGCTAAAAAAGGCCGGCCATCTCCGGTGCAAGCAATAACCACCAAGGCTGCCACTCCTAACGCTTCTGGTGCTTTTACGTCAGAAGAACAGCGTTTGCTTACGCTCCCAAGTGATCACTATACGATCCAAGTTTTGGGTTCTTACAGCGAGCGAGATATAACGAGTTACATTAACAAGCATGATTTGGGGGGTAAGGTTGCTTACTACCGCACCAGCCGTGATGGCAGAGACTGGTATGTGGTGCTTTACAGTTCGTATAAAACTTCTACAGAGGCGAAGGCAGCTATTTCTGGTTTGCCTGCAGAAATACAGAAACAAAAGCCTTGGGTGAAGTTATTGGGTTCCGTACAGGAAGATATTAAAAGGAACCAGGCTTAGCCTTTTCTCTGGAGTTCTTAGCATAGGGGCTGCTACACTGAAATTACTGCTGCTTAGCAAACAGGGCGCTGTATATACTGCTTGTCGATGGGTATAGAGATTGTTTTTCCAAATGAAGGACTTTAATCATGTCTAATAAAATTGTTTTTGAAAAAGATAAACGCCTCTCTGATTCTTATGTGTGGCAGTACCAAAGAGATTATTTTGATAGGTCAGGCATTGATGCCTGGGTAAAAGACGTACCGCATTATGCCACCAGCAATCCCTTTCTAGCGGCATGTTATGCCCGTATGGTGGTGAGGCTTGCTCAGGATTGGGCAAGAAAGTACCCAGAGTCTAAAAAGCACCCTTTTTATATCATAGAGTTGGGAACAGGTTCAGGCCAGTTAAGCTTTTACGTGCTAAAGAACATTAAACGCCTGAAGAAGGAATTGGGTATAGAAGATCTAGACATTTGTTATTTGATGACAGATTTTACCGAGAGTAATCTGAAATATTGGGAGCAGCATTCAGCCCTGAAGCCATTTCTCGATGAAAATCGGCTAGATTTTGCTATTTTTGATATGGAAAGAGACAGTACCTTTATTCTGAAAAATAGGGGCACGGAAATTTCTCCCGGTAGTATTGTGAATCCTATCTGTGTGTTTGCTAATTATATTTTTGATACTGTTCAAAATGACGCATTTTTCTCTAAGAACGGTGAGCTATTTGATTCTTTAATAACATTGACGACAACCGATGACAATATTGTTGATGGTAAGCTAGTCGAGTTAAAAAAAGCGCAGATGTCTTATACCATGGGGAAAATTCAAGGCCAGCGTTTTGAAGACCCTTATTTTGATGCGGTTTTGGATAGGTATAGAACAAAACTCAAACGCAGTCATTTCCTTTTTCCTACTGCGGGCCTTAGAACCATTGCAAACCTTAAGCGTTTGAATGATGGCAAGCTCTTTTTGGTTTCTACAGATAAGGGCAATTCTACTATTGGCGAACTAGAATCTATGGGAGATCTATTCTTTGATCACCATGGCAGCTTTTCGCTGATGGTTAATTTTCATGTGATTGCGAGTTATTTTGAGGAGTCAGGTGGTAAGGCTATTCTACAAACTGAGCGCGATGGCGTGACAACGCATGCATTTTGTGCGGGCTTTGATATGGACGAATTGCCGGAGTTCGCATTGGCAGTGCGTGAGAATGTCGAACGTTTAAGCCCGGGAGACTATTTTGTTCTCCATCGTAATATGCGTGAGAATCATGAGCAATTTGCAACAGAAACACTAGTAGCGCATCTGGCCTTTGCGCAATGGGATCCACATATTTACCGTAGATTTAGCAAGCAGTTTTCTGCGCCCGCTAAAAAGATGGGTAGGAGAACAGAGTCGTATTTGCTTTCACATCTTCCCGATATTGCCGCTAATTTTTACTACATGCCTAGACAGTATGATGTATTTTTTGACTTGGGCTTTTTGCTGCATAGCTTGCAAAAGCATGAAGAGGCGCTGAAGTACTACTTATTATCACAGCAGTATTTTGGCGGTAGCTTTAATGTATTCTACAACTTGGCAATTTGTTACCGAAAATCAGGCCATAAAGATGAAGCAATTGCTGCTTTTGAGCGAGCGTTGGAAATCAATCCTGATTTTGCAGAAGCTGAGAAGTTTATGCGGTATCTTAAGAAAGGTGATTAACTAAGTCATTGCTTTGGGGCAGATTGCCTATTTGTCTTTTGTGGAGGCTGCCCTCTATTGCGCAATGTTTATTATTTTTTCCTTCTATATTAGGCGAAGGAAAAAACAGGGTCTACTGCTCGCGTCGTCTATGCCAACTTACCAAAGCTGCGCTGATGAGTCGTTGATCATAAAGTGTAGATTTGATCACAGAAGTTTCCAAATTTGTGCACAACAAAGTATATCTACCAGGAATAGAGCCACGTCTAATGTGACGAAGCATAATCTCATTATCGGTTGTTTCTACGATGCAGGGCCGGTTGAGAAGTATATCAATATCACTTCCCCTACGGCGTCTGCCGGCGACATAATCGCTAGGGCTATAGTGGGGGGACATACCATCGTCAGAGACAATTAAATCAATAGCATTTGGGTTCAGTTGGCGGAAAGTGAGTAATTCTTGGATGATTGCCTTATCCTCTGGCACAATAGGATAGTTAATTTCATCTTCTTGAATTTGAGGAGTAACAAATGCGGTAGGATGAGGCGGTTTTCCAATACCGTAAAAGAGCCAATCGGCGGCGCAAAAAATACCTTCCTCTTTTAAGATTGGGATAATGCGGTTGAGTCCTCGCTCCGTTAGCCCGCCTGCTTTGGCCGATTCCCACGACTGCATGGTACTTGCGCTGATGTTATATTTCTTTTCCAGACTATTTCTAGTTAACCCCGCCATTAAACGAACTGTTTTTAAGCGCTTGCCTCTAGCGATTGGGCTAGATTTTGGATCTTGATCTCTGGGTTTTTTTGTCATGTTCTTGCTCTTTTGTGTTATTCTCTAAACCTGTGCTGGCAACGCAACGCTACCTCAAGTAACTCTCCTTACCTCCTCCCCATAGATTTGGCAAGAGATTACTGCTTTTATCTAGGGGTTAATCCGTTACTATTTTGAAGGTCTTTGCGCCAACTCGCGTAAATCTAGCATAATTCAACCTTAAAAATCTTGTTTTCGCAAGTAAAACCATTTATCTTATCTTATTTGATATATATTTTTCATGTTTTTCACCAAAAATAGATATTTATATCGCTCATCTTTGTAAGGTACTGGCTTTTTAAGGTACTAACTGTCTTATACAGCGGTATATTTGGAAGAATTGCTTGGTCAAAAAAGTCCTTGACTACGTAACCAAGGAAGAGGAGAACTGCGTATCTCTCCTTCGATCCCTCCTTAATGTTTTTATTTAAAAGATTCAACAACAGCATTTTGAGGTGAAGTGGGTATCAGTGTATTGCGGAAGGTTAGCCGCAATTTGTTCTAAATTTATGCCTGATTTTTTGTCTCGATTTGGAAGTAGATTTATGGGTTTTCTCCGTTACAGCTCTAAGCATTTTTTAATGACAGTGATGAGTTTGCTACTGAGTATCATTATTTTGATAGGAAGCTTGTATTTCTACATGATGCTTCAGTTACCTGATGTCGACATGCTTAAAGACACACGCCTTCAAGTACCCTTAAGAATTTATAGTAGTGACGGTAAATTAATGGGTGAATACGGTGCTATGCGGCGTAATCCTGTTGAATTGAATGCCATTCCTAAACAGCTCGTCAATGCGGCCATTGCGACAGAAGACCAACGCTTTTTTGAGCACTCTGGTGTTGATATGGTTGGGTTATTACGGGCAGTACGTGAATTAGCTGTTACGGGCAGAAAAACACAAGGTGCTAGCACTATTACGATGCAAATCGCCAGAAATTTCTTTTTATCTCCGGAAAAAACATATACGCGAAAAATCAATGAAATTCTGTTAGCGCTCAAAATAGATAGTGCGTTGAGCAAAGAAAAGATTCTGGAGCTCTATCTCAACAAAGTATTTTTGGGACAGCGAGCATATGGCGTTTCAGCTGCGGCGAGTATTTATTACGGAAAAACGTTAGATCAGCTCACATTAGCTGAAATGGCGACCATTGCTGGTTTACCTCGTTCCCCTTCTAGAGAGAACCCCATCACTAATCCTGCAGCTGCAAAAGCACGGCGTAACCATGTTTTACAGCGTATGTTGCAGCTACATTATATCAATCCAAAAGAGTATGAAGAGGCCATCGCATCGCCTATAGAAACCTATTACCACGGTGCAAAAATTGAAGTATCTGCCCCCTACGTTGCTGAAATGGTGAGAAATGTGATCCATAGGCAATTTGGTGAAGAGGGTTATACCAATGGGTTGCGCGTTTATACGACGATCGATTCTAACTTACAGCAAGAGGCAAATACGGCGATTAGAGATGGGTTAACGGCCTATGAAAGGAGAAAACAATCCTACCGCGGCCCGGAAAAGCATTTACCAGGAAAAGATCCCGAGCAATGGTCAATTGCACTCGCTGATATACCTTCTGAAAACGACTTGTTTCCCGTTGTGTTGACCAAGATAGGCAAAGACGCCAAAGCAATGTTTGCCAATGGGCAGGTAATTACTATTCCTGAGTCTGGTTTATCTTGGGCGCGTCGTTTTAAAAGCGGCAAATCGCTGAAGCCAGGAGATGTGGTACGGGTGTTTGATGCAAATGGGGAGTGGCAGGTTTCGCAAATTCCTCAAGTAGAAGGGGCATTGGTCTCTTTAGATCCAAACAATGGTGCCATACTTGCATTAGTGGGTGGTTTTAAAACATCTGAAAGTGCAGGTTTTAATCGCGTCGTACAAGCTAAAAGGCAGCCAGGATCCAACTTCAAACCGTTTATCTACGCGGCGGCTTTGGCAAAAGGTTTTACCCTCGCAACTATCGTAGATGATGCGCCATTAGCGATTAATGATACGGGTGACCCTAACAAATTATGGCGGCCCCAAAATTCCACTAAAGTCTTTTACGGGCCCACGCGTTTGCGGATTGGTTTGGTTCAATCCATTAATGTGATGACTGTTCGTGTACTGCAACAAATCGGTATTCCCTTCGCCCTTGATTATGTCACTCAATTTGGGTTCGATCGCGGTAGCTTGCCGCCTTCACTCTCTCTTGCCTTAGGTACAGCAGATGTCACACCATTGCAAGTTGTGGGTGGATATGCTGTTTTTGCGAATGGTGGGTATCGTGTTCCTCCTTATTTTATACAGTCTATTGAAAATGAAGATGGACGCCTTATTTATGAGGCTCATCCCCCTACCGTTCCAACCGCAATCACATCAACCTCAGGTGTAACCACCATGGGTATAGTGAAAAACCCTATACCTACGAGGGTTATTAGTGAGGAGGTTGCTTATATGATGACGGATGCCTTAAGGACGGTCATACAGTTTGGCTCAGGAAAGGCTGCTTCTGTATTAGACAGAGCGGATTTAGCAGGTAAAACAGGTACTACGCAGCGGCAAGTAGATGCATGGTTTTCTGGCTTTAATCGAGATATCGCAACAACAGTGTGGGTAGGATATGATCAGCCCAAATCTTTACGAGAATATGGCGCAACGGCTGCACTACCAATTTGGATCTCGTATATGGGTGCTGCCCTAAAAGGTAAACCAGAAGATACCCTTAATCCGCCTAATGGCATTGAGGTTGTACGCATCAATCGTGACTCAGGATTACTTGCCTCACCAGAAGACCCAAATAGTATATTTGAGGTTTTTGTTATGGGGACTGCGCCTATTCAGGAGCATGAAGATCAAGTCAGTGATGAAGTCGATGAGACAATAAATCCTGATGCTGTAGATGGTGAGCAACAACCCTTAGACTAAGAGGAGTAAAAGATTTGAACACTTACTACCCAATCGTAAAACGAAAGTTAATAGCTTATGCAAAAATTATGCGTTTGCATCGTCCCATCGGTATGTTGCTATTGTTGTGGCCGACCTTATGGGCGCTATGGATTGCAGGTGAAGGTAAACCTAGTCACTCACTTGTGCTGATTTTTGTCACAGGTGTTTTAGTGATGCGTTCTGCAGGTTGTGTTATCAATGATATTGCTGATCGACATTTCGATGGCAAAGTTGAACGTACAAAAAATCGCCCTTTGGTGATGGGCCAGCTTTCCACACGCGAAGCCCTCTTGCTGTTTGCGGTGCTTTGCTTCATTGCGCTCCTTCTATTATGGCCGCTCAATACCCTGGCTCGCTCACTGGCTATTCCTGCTATCCTGTTGGCTGTTATTTATCCATTCACTAAGCGCTATACCCACTTTCCTCAAGTTATCTTAGGCTTCGCGTTTAGTTGGGGAATTCCAATGGCCTTTGCCGCACAAACTAACTCGGTGCCAATATCTGCTTGGTTTTTGTTTCTAGCTGCTTGTCTGTGGCCAATAGCTTACGACACGATATACGCCATGGTAGATAGAGAGGACGATAAGCGCGCAGGCATTAAATCGTTGGCTATTTTCTTGGGCCCGTGGGACACAAGTATGGTTGCGATATTGCATGCAAATATGATGTTGCTGTTATTGTCTATGGGCTTTTATTTAGAGATGGGCTGGATGTACTATGTAGGCTTGTTAAGCGCTGTGTGCATAATAGCCTACCTGCAGGGCCTTATTAGCCAAGACGATAACACTGACAGCTTTTTTAAAGCTTTTCAGAGAAGTCATTGGGTTGGGGGCGTCATTTTTTTGGGGATCTTCCTCAGTTATTCTTAATCAATGGTAATAGTTTATCCTTCCTTCTTTTCTCCACGGGCATAAATAACTCGTCCCACTCTTTTTCCAGGTTAAGAATCCCTTAAGTTACGAGTAGTAGACTACTCGTAATTTTTGTAACGCGGTATCTCTGGCAAAGCTGCCCATCAATAACAATATCATTCGGAGTTGCATAAATGTCAGGCGAAAAACAGCAGGTAAATAAGCATGAATTTTACCTAGGATCGAAAATTGCGCCCCACTTTCTAGGCGCCGAAATTAGTACAGAAGAGGATAGGTTGAAGCATCCTTTAGCAAGATTAATCCCTCGTCATACTTTTTGGGAGGTGCTACACCAGCTTAAATATAATAAGATTTTGTGGGGTATAGCCACTGCTTTAATGGGAGCGTCTATAGAGGAACTAACAGATCGGCTAAGAATGCCTGATATCCAACAATTCAGCAGATCCGATCAAAACAAGATGTGGCTGTTAATCGCTTTTAGTCATCCTGATTTAGATTATGGCCAGCTTCTGGAATTAGCGATTACACAACTAGGAATATCAGAAAAAGAATTATTTGAAAACGCTGCTTTTTGGGGAAATACACATTTTTTTGCCCTGCTTGAAAAAACATATACTGGGGTAACCTTAGCGTCCAGGCTTACTGATCAACAAAACTATCTTTTTAAGTCAATTTTTATACATGCTCCTGATATTGCGCGCGATTTAATAGAAAATAACCGAATAGATGATGAGACGTTTCAGGTTATGCTCGCTAGTGAGAACTATTTAGCTTTTCGATTAGCTATTGCCAATGGGCAAATGACCACAGCAGATCTTTCGATAAAATATTTAACGTCTGAACAGAAAAAAAACGCATTTGATTCTGTCGTGAAGTACGGTCCTTTTTTTTCTATGAATGCTTGTAAAAATCATTGGAGGGTAATTCAGAGCTTATTTAAGGATTCGGATGTACGAGGGTACGCTGAAGATAAATACAAACCTCAGAGAGGGGTAGAGATCTTTTGGCGGGCAACAACTCGCAATTCTAGATTAGATGCTAATGAACTGGTAGTGTCAGCCATTGATGACCTAGGATTATCGGAAGATCAATTATTTATAAATGCTTGTATTTCAAAACACCCTGATTGTTTTAAGGCTGCGGTTAGGTACTTAGAGAAAAAATATCCAAATATCTCATGGGAAACTTTGTCAGCAACTAAATTTTTTAGTGATATCGGTTCCTTTAAATATATTCTAAAGCGTGCTCCACTCTCAAACATAAAGTATTTAATAGAGAAAATCATAGGTGATGAAAAATTCGACCTAATGCTTGCTGATGAGGACTATGCGGTCATTCGAGAAATCGCTGCAGAAACTAGCAGTGACACCCTGAAATTTCTTATTGATAGACTAAAACCAGAGCATAAAGGGACGCTATTTTCTTACATCATTTCTGATGATGCTATAGCGCCCAGCGATCAGAACCACGTGGACCTCATGTATGATTTGTTGTGCACTCCTGGAGTATTTTATTTTGCCGAGGGAAAAAAAAATGATAAAGCGCAGGTCTGGTTGGATCTTTTCGTAAACATGGTGCTTGAAGAACCTGATAATACAAATATAGATCCAAAAATTTTAGTTCGTTGTCTGATCAGGCATATTGAGCGTAACCCTCTTCTACTTGAGGATAGTGTGCACTGTCTATTGAAAGATCCTGCTGTGTTTTATTTAGCCAAACAAGAAAAATGTGAGGCGCTAGAAAAACAAATAAATTCCTTTATTGATAAAAAACTCGCTAAGCTGCATGGTCGAAAAATAGATGCATCACCAATAGTAGGCGAAGCGCAAGAAGAGAAAATGGAGCATGTTCATCTTGATGCTACCAGCGAAGATGAAGAAGATGCAGGAGATAACCAATACAGCGCTGTATATGGCACTATCAACAAGCATGAAACAGAACTTTTACTTTATATTTTGATGCACCTTGCTGAACGCCGTCCCTATCCGTACGCTGAAATATACCTCTTATTAGAGATACCCTCTGTATTTTTTGCGGCCTCCGAATGGATGACCACAGAGGAAAGGATGCAGCACATAGATCCTTTTGTTGATAACAAGCTTCGAGAGCTTTACGGTAGGCAAAAAGAGGCAGAAGATCAAAGCAATATTCATAGATTTGATGGTAAAGATAAAGAAGTAAGGATTTTGCTTTATTGTTTAAAAAATTTGATAACCCGCAATGCGCCTGAAGTACTCGACCATATACGTTTTCTACTGAAAATCCCTTCGGTGCGGGAGAAGGTGCGCCACTCATTGACGCTTGGTGGTCCTGCTGATGAGTTAATGAAGTTAGCAGGGAAACTCAAGAACTATTCGGCTGAAATAGCAATTCTTGATGTACCTATCATTCGTCCTGGTAGCAATTTTCACTACGCTGATGCCCCTTACTACCATGATTGGGCACGCCTTCGTCGTAAAAGGGAAGGAAAAGAGTCTGCTAGGGGGAGTACATATTCTGCGTCGTCATTACTTTCATTTGCAAATACAGACATAGGTAGAGCAAGAAGCGCTTTTACTCCTCCACAAATGCAATCTAGCCAAAATACTGCTAGCGTAGCTGTCCAAGCATGCGGGGATTCTGGAAGTCACCAATCTCTTGGAGTCTTAACGCCTGCACCACAGATTCTTCGAGGCACTAAAGATTTTAGAGATCCTATAGATGATTTTACAAATCTTGAGGCTGCCCCTGATATTGGAGAGCTTAAAGGGCTTGGAAATAAGGGCCAAGATGAATGGGGTCTTGATTTTGTTAGAGATACCGAAGAAAAAGGTGGCCTATCTCCAAGTTGTGATTTTGAAGGCTTAACTGCTGCTAGAGTTGGTGGAGATTTGTTAGAAGAAGATTGTTTATCTCTATGCTCTGACCGTGAGGATATGGAAGCCGATTTTGGTGAAGAAAGTAATACTTCATTTATTAATCCGGGAATGATGGGTGGCCTCTATGCAGAGACAAGAAAAAGAGGAAGAGATAAAGAAGTAGAAAGTGATGATAGAAATGAAAAGAGGGGGAAGACAGAATCTACCTTTTCAGTAAGATCTTAATTTTGTTAGGTTTGGTTCGACTATCCTCTTTTCACCCGAATTTTGCTATGGGAAGCCTGAGCTGAGAGTTCTTGTCTGGAAGCACTATGGATAAGTGCTTCATGGGACTGTTCTGATTAGTAAGGAATATTTAAAAGCTTGGCACGTATCATACAAACGAACTTCTAGCCTATCTGAATTTATATACTATAGTTATCAACGGAAATTATTTATGTGAACAATGTGAGAGGTAGTTATGAAAATATTAGATGATAATGCATTAACTTGTGTATCTGGTGGTCAGGTATTGCTCACAGGCTTCCAAACGGGAGAAAGTGGCGCAGTGCCAATCATCACTGGTGGTGTCGCTGTAAACGCAGGGGCTCATGCTTACTATGGACTTTCTAATGCGGCTACTCGTACTATTCATAACAAGTTAGATTTGACGTTTGATACTGATTTGAACTTCGAAATTACAACACCGCAACCATAGCATTGACTTTTTATAAAGATAGGGAATGCTTTTAGCCTTTAGGTGGAGATTAAATCAATAATCCATCTAAGGGCTGAAAAACTTTTTTCCATCGAAAATTCCATCAATGATTTAAAGTTTCGCATATCATCCACTACGCTCGATGAAGTTTTTGTTTTTTGTACTGAGTATAATAAAGTCGGATTTTGGAAAGAATAATATACAGGATTATATAGAAAAGTCCGTCCGTAATGAACTGGGGCTAATAATGTAGGAATATAATTTTTAAGGCAGTAGACACTTTCATATACTTCCATTAAAAATTTTGTTGGCGCATGTAATTCACTTTCTCCAGTGGGTGCAAAAGCGGGCAGTACACCATGACACATGAAGATAATATGTCGCGCAGTATCAAGTAGATAAGGGTCAAATCGCTCTCCTTTTTTTGTAAGATATCAAAAAACTCTCGCCATGTCACTTCGAAAACTGACTTTGCGCGTGTATATTCCGTATGTTGCCACGGTTTTCTTTGCAAATAAGCATAAAAATTGAGCCATCCAATATTCTTTTTTTGTGGCTCTACCTATTTTTTATTTAAAAAAAGAATTTTTATTTCCCAGAGATTTTTTAAATGCTCCGAAATTTCAACGAAAATTTCCCATTACAATTCCTGAAACACCTCAGCTAAAACATCAACAGTGAGCGCTCGACGCATCCAAAAATTTATCTTCTCCTCATCTGCATGCTGAATAACCTGTTGGTGATTCTTGGAGACTTCGCCAAAGCGATATTCTAACAGCTTGATAAAAGTTCTCGCCTGTCCTTCCTGACGTCCTTGCTGCAATCCTTTCTGAATTCCTCCTCTTTCCATGCTAGTAATGTATCTCACCTTACGTTCCTCCTCTATTAATTTAATTGCCTCGTTATAATGTAGTACAAGTTCTTCGGGCAGGATGATTAGCCAATCGATCAGGTGGTACAAGTTCAAAACGTCTTCTTTCTGCCAATTCTTATCGTACAGTGCACGAATCATATTTGTTTTTGCATATAAGCGTGATTTCGGATCTTTTGCACTTTCCAATATAGTAAGCTGAGCAAGGATCACCATGGAAAATGGGTTATTCATCCTTTCAAGTTCTTCCTTTCTAGCCTCGTAATCAAGCAACTTTACAACATGATAATGCACCTCTAGGGAAGTTCCAAAGCACTCTCGTTTATAATGCCTTGGTCGCCAATTCAGGTTATTATCAAGCAATATCGCAATACTCAAAACTGGAAGATGATAAACATCTTCTATGCGATAACGATAAACCAGCATTCGTTCAGGAAATACGGCCTCAAAAGAAGCTTGAATTTCAAGGTGGCATAAAATAAACATAGAATCGCCTGATTTTAAGCGCACTTTGATTAGTTTATCGCCATGACGCAACCCAACTTTTGCATTCTTGCAAATTCTTAAAAATTCCTTGTCTAAGGATTGGTGACCTGCCATCCAATCAATTTGTTTCGAAATTTCAGGGAAACATAGCGCCATGAAGTCCTCGAGATAAATGCTTAGGGCGTGCTTCCAAGGGCTATCCATGTCCGCTTGTGGGAATGCTAGCGGTTGCTTGTCAACTACTGCCATGACGGTTTGTCCTATGGGCTCTCAAAACCGCCATCATGGAGCAGATAAAAAAGTCTTTCAATACCGTATATACTCGCCTCATTTTTCAGGGTGCTAAAAACCAGTATCTTGAAATGGTATGGATATATAAATGTGGTACTTTCTTTATTACTCCCATCCCGAACTCATCCCACTATCTTTTAGTAAATCTAACAAATATTTTCCGTATCCTGATTTAGCCAATGGTAGTGCGAGTGCATTGAGGTTGTCGTCGGTAATCCAGCGTTGACGCCAGCTGATTTCTTCTGGGCAGGCGATTTTAAAGCCCTGTCGATGTTCTATGGTGGCAATGAAGTGTGATGCTTCCAACATAGATTCATGTGTTCCAGTATCTAACCAGGCAAACCCCCGCCCCATGACTTGTACGTTCAGTGCGTTAGTCGTTAAATAGTGACGATTGATATCTGTAATTTCTAGTTCGCCACGAGGAGAAGGTTTAACCGCTTTGGCGATGTCCACAACTTTTTCATCGTAGAAATATAGCCCTGTGACGGCATAGCGTGATTTGGGGATAGTAGGCTTTTCTTCTATGCTCTGTGCGCAACCTTCTTTGTCAAATGCAACGACGCCATAGCGTTCTGGGTCGTGAACGGGGTAAGCAAATATACTGGCGCCGTGTTTACGGTCGTCTGCTTCTTTTAACAACTCTTTGAGAGCATGGCCATGGAAGATATTGTCTCCTAGTACAAGTGCGCTGGGAGCTCCATTGAGGAAAGCTTCGCCTATGATAAAGGCTTGTGCCAGACCATCAGGTGAGGGTTGGATTGCGTAATCAAGAGTGAGTCCCCATTGATGGCCATTTCCTAATAGTTGTTGAAATCGAGGCGTGTCTTGTGGTGTGGAAATGATCAATATTTCACGTATCCCAGCCAGCATTAGCGTGCAGAGGGGATAGTAGATCATTGGCTTATCGAAAATGGGTAGAAGCTGCTTTGATATAGCGAGAGTGGCAGGGTGTAAGCGCATGCCAGAACCCCCTGCCAAAATGATGCCTTTACGTGTCATAGTTATTTACTCACAGCATGTTTGGTATACCAAGCAACAGTTTTGCGTAAACCGGTTTCTAGTGTTTCGGCAGGTCGCCAGCCCAATTCGGCGTCAATTTTGCTCGCGTCTATGGCATAGCGACGATCGTGGCCAGGACGATCGGTGATATGTGTAATGAGTCGACGGTAGCTGCCTTTAGGATCAGGCTGCATTTCGTCCAGCAAATCACAGATTTGGTACACAATATCAATATTGGTCTTTTCATTCCACCCGCCTATGTTATATGTTGCCCCGGGGCAACTCGCTTCTAGCACTCGGCGAACTGCGCTGCAGTGGTCCGTCACATATAACCAATCACGTATTTGACGTCCATCACCGTATATAGGCAGAGGCTTACCTGCCAATGCATGGGTGATCATCAAGGGCATGAGTTTTTCAGGGAATTGATAAGGGCCATAGTTATTTGAGCAATGAGTGGTGATTACCGGTAGGCCGTAGGTATGGTAGTAAGCACGAACGAGATGGTCGCTCGCTGCTTTGCTAGCGGAGTACGGGCTATTAGGTTCGTAACACTTGGTTTCTGTGAAGGGCGGATTGTTTGCTGCAAGAGAACCATACACTTCGTCTGTGGAAATATGTAGAAATCGGAATTGTGCTTTTGGTGTGTCAGGTAGTTCGTCCCAATAGCGTCTCGCTGTCTCTAGCAAGCGAAAGGTGCCGACGATATTAGTTTGTATGAATTCTTCAGGACTTAGGATGCTTCTGTCAACATGGGATTCAGCAGCAAAATGAATGATAGCGCGGGGACGATGTTCACTTAATAATCGTGTGAGTAGCGTCGTGTCGCAAATACTTCCTTGAACAAAAATGTGACGGTCATCGTTTGCTAGATGAGTAAGGTTGTTGAGATTACCAGCGTAGGTGAGGACATCTAAGTTAAGGATGGGTTCATCGAAATGCGCCAGCCAATCTAAAACGAAATTTGTGCCAATAAAGCCAGCGCCGCCGGTAATGAGTAGCATAATGCAATCACTCCTGAATTGTCGTATTACATGTGATCTATGATGCTGAGCATATTATATTGCTCGTCTTTGAAGATACAGGGTTAAAAATATATTAGTTCTGTTTGATATTGAGTGGCATAGCCGGTGATCTAAGGGAAGACTGCGTTCTTTCTCCTGTTATTTCATTTACCACACTTTCTTATTATCAATTTCTTAGATATTCGATAATAGCGTTCTTCCTTATCACCATCCGTGAGAATAAGAATGTGAGTTATTATCGGATATTGGATTTTTCGATAATAATGTTTATGCTATCAGCATAATCAATCAGAGACCAATCACGTGGACATACACAGATCGCCTTCAGGGAAAATCGTCAAATCATCTAAGGGATACAATGCTTTTGTGCCTTATAACTTGCCACCAAAGCTTGAATGGGATACTACCGTGGTCAATAGCTTATCTCGTGCTGATTTCTTGCTCGGGAAATTAGCGCGTGAAGGTAATAAATTGCCTAATCCTCACCTCTTAATGCGCCCATTTATTACTCGTGAAGCGGTGCTATCCAGCAAAATTGAAGGTACTCAAACAACTTTGGGAGAAATCTTAGCCGCTAATGCTGGTAGCCCTGTGAAACAAAATTCTGATGATTTGCAAGAAGTACAAAATTATATTACAGCACTTGATTATGGTTTAAAACGCCTAGGAGAACTGCCACTATCACTTCGGCTCATTAAAGAAATTCATGCACACTTGATGCAAGGCGTAAGAGGATCTCACGCAACACCGGGAGAATTTAGACGTAGCCAAAATTGGATTGGTTCTGCAGGATGTACATTAAATACCGCCAAATTTGTCCCACCACCGCCTGACCATTTAATGGATTGCTTGGGAGCACTAGAAAACTTTTTACATGATAGGTCATTACCACCTTTAATCCATATTGCACTTTGTCATTATCAATTTGAAGCTATCCATCCCTTTTTAGATGGAAATGGGCGTGTTGGGCGGCTCTTGGTTATGTTATTGCTAGTTGAGCAAAAAATGCTTCCTGCACCTTTGTTATATTTATCTGCATTTTTTGAGGCGACACGCGATGAATATTATAAGCAGCTCTATGATGTCAGCTCAAAAGGCAGCTGGCACGAATGGCTCATTTATTTTCTGAACGGTGTTGCGCTTCAATCCGAAGATGTTTTATCACGTGCTGAACGTATTAATGAATTATTGAATCAGTGGAAAATTAATGTTGCAAGTGGTGGCTCTCAGGTTCCCGTAGATATGGTGCAGCATTTTGCGATGAACCCTTATTTCACCGTTAACAAAATTGCAGAAGACTTAGGGATTGCCTATAGCACTGCTCAAAGAGGTATTCAAAAGCTTGAAGCTGCAGGTATTATCAAAAAAACAAATGAGAATAAGCGAGATAAAGTTTACTGCGCCATTGAGATACTCCATATCTTAGAAGAGCCTACAAAAATTAGAGCGGATGTGATCTAAAAGCCTGTTACAAATATTATAGGTTTATATCATCAGTAAATCTTCGATCGCATGGGTGCGATCGGAAAGCTGACACGGATGTACTCGCAGCGTGTTTGCATTGATATAAATCCATAAAATTTAAATGGTAGGGCATCTTTTGAGCAGTATGATCCTAAGGCTCTATACGCAAGTGTATAAAGCGTATTCCTAATTTTTGTCTACCTGGACCCATGTTCGCCATGCGTGGTGACATGGGGTACGGCGGGATAAATTCGATGAAATCAGTCGGTACATTTCCTGTGTCTACAGGTATGCGCATTTCTGATATGCCTGGTGGCATGAGTACTTGATATGCCTTAGCTCCAACTTTTATTGTGAGATGCTGGTTAGCATTAGGTCCAAATGGTTCCGCAACCAGTATCAGCTCGAATTTTGTAGGCAGAGGGGTATAAAAATCTAGCCTTACTTGAGGTGCTATATTGGCATCCGACCAATGTTTCCAATTTTTTTGTGTGGATATCCCTGACACATGTCGAATAAAAGTTGGCCAGTCATCCCTAGTAAAATCTATCCCTTCTGCAAGTGTTGCAGAATATCGTGTACCCCGCGTGTCATATTCAGCTTTTTGCATGATGTCAGTATTAGTTAAACCAGTTAAATCAACAGCGGTATGAGGGAGTTTGAAAAATACTGCCTCATTATCACTGCGTATGAGTGTTGGTCCAGTTCCTAGAAGTTGTGTGAGTGTATCAATCAGGCTTTTTCCGTGATCTTCAAACCCACGTTTATCGATATAGAGTCCAGCAAATCCCAAACGTTTGATGACAGCAAGTTGCTTTTCTATAGGCTCTTGTGCCAGTGCGCGATAAAAGGAATCGCCTTCGCGGCCTTTCATGCCAGCGTAATTCCAGCGTAACGACTTGGAATGTAGAACACCTGCCATTAAATCGTAAGCATCTAATTGATGCATTGGTGGAATTTCTGGAAATGGCATATAGGGTAGCTGATAAATGGCACTAGCTACTGGTAGGCTATTTTCAATTTGATGGACAAAATCACGATCGCGTTCAAAGATTTTTTTTATGTGCTGGTTGTGTGCAGCATTGGCGGGTGGAGTTTGGTCATATAAACCGAGTAGACCAAGAAACGCTGCGATAATCGTGGAGATAAATGTGATATGCCGAGTTGAACAAAAACGTTGGAGATACATTTGTAAGACTAAGAAAAACATGGACAGTGTGCCAAAAGCGATAAATACGTTGATTCGGTTCCATCCACGTATCAAAGAAGATATTGCCATGGAAAAGATAGCACCTAAACCACCTATTGTCCCAAATAAAAAAAGCACTAATACAATACAGGCTAAAAAGGTGAGTCGCTCGTCTATGGGTTTTCTACCCGCCAGCTTCAATAATGTAACTAGTCCTACTAGCACAAAACCGATAGCACCTATCAGTCCTAGGGATGAGGTCGCATTCTCATTGATGAGCGGGTACGAACTTGAATATATTTGCGTTAACTTGCGAAGTTTGAGGTTCCTATGGCTTTGTTGGGGGAGTAAAAGTTGTACTAATTTAAAAGCATAGTTTTCGCCGTCAACGGGCGAACGTATGGCAACCTCGACGTTGTTTCCATGATTTTTTTGGTAAATTAAATTGGGAGCAACGTTTACGAATATGCCAAAAATAATGAGGGAGATGAAGACGATTGCGGGTGAGATACGGCGAATTTTCCCGCTACGAGCCCATGCAGCTATTGCCGCTATACTGAGTATGATAGTACCAAAAAGTGCATAGTAAACGCCGAATGAAGCAAGAATAATACAGCCAGCCACTAATCCTGAAACTTTGAGAAAGGAAAGAGGGTGAAAAAATCTATCCTTATCATTAAAGAAAATTTTGAATCCAAGGTAATAGAATAATGGCGTCAAAAAGTACCAGGTATAGAATAGGTGCGCGAGCCTAAAAAAAGGAAAGGGTAAAAAAGCAAAAAGTAGCGCCGCACAAGCAGCAAATATTTTTGATAGACCTATACTTCTTAAAACACAAAAAGAAGTAATAAAGGTTGCTGAAAATCCCAGTAGAAAAAATAAATTGAATGATATAAAAGCACTGCCGCTGATCCATCCCAGTAATTTAAGTAGTAGTAAGCTCCCTGAATCTGAGCCGGGATAGTCTAGAAAATTAGATCCAAAAGGATACCCGCTGCGAGGATTATCAAAAATCCATCCTTCCACCGCCCGTTGTATTAACCAAGTGTGACTGAAGGTGTCGCCTTGATAAGCGTAAGGGTAATGAATGTTAGGTAGTAATCCTGTTGGCCATCCAGACATCAAAATGCTGGCTAGGAAAAACGAGAACACAGCACCTATCAGCCACCATCGCCATTCAGCCAGAAAAATACCTTGTAGTGGTTTACAGTTCGAAAAAGTCGAAGTTGTTTTGATATTCATCCTTTATGTCTCAGTAGAAACTTACTCATCATATAAGTGATGGGCAGCATGATAATGGATACAGCCAGCGGTGCTAGTGATTCTGTGATGCCAGCGATTTCTACTAAGCTTCCTAGCAAACAGGCCGAAGTAATATATTGCACGAAATATACGATAGGGTAAGTAAAAAGTCCTTTCCATGATAAGCGGACTTTAAAGACTAGGGTCGCATTAAACCAGTAAGCGAACACAATCCCTAAAATGTAGGCAAAAAAATAAGCCAGTTGATAAGCAAGCACGGTATGTAGTGCCAGGTAAATGGCATAGGTAAATCCCGTATTAATAGCACCGCCTATCAAAAAATGGAGCCATCGTTTCATTTTTACGCTTAGAATTTCATTCATTTGGTTTTTGATATAGCTAAGAAATCTTCATAATTTCGGATGTAATCTTCAGGGTCGTATGGGTGTGAGGCAAAGACGAGAAGAACAGCATTGTTGGAGTATTTGTATTGTGTACCCCAAATCATTGGGGGTAAGTAAAGGCCTTGATTGGGAGCGTCCAATAATATCTCACGTCTCGATATGCTATCGTCTACCACAACGGCGCAACTTCCTTTTACACAAATTAAGAATTGCTGGCATTCATGATGTGCATGTGCACCGCGTGTTTTTCCATCGGGGACATTAAAAACTAGAAAATATCGTGCGGCGTTAAAAGGGATGTCTTTTGAAAATTCTCCGACAATGAGGTCACCGCGGTTATCTTGAATAGAGGTAAAATGATGTAATGTCACACCGCTAACACCAATGCTGGTGACGTTCTCTTTGACAATTTCTTCTATCTTTTTTTGGTGATTTTCAGGAGGGATATTTTCAACATAACCCGTAATTTTTGCAGGAGAACCGTAAACAATCGCATGAGCAGGCACGGATTTTGTGACGACTGCACCTGCACCTACCATGGCATTTCGTCCGATGGTAATACCAGGTAATAGCACTGCGCCACCGCCTATAGAAGCCCCTTCTTCCACATGAATGTTAGCAAAATTTTCTGGATATTGTTTGGATCTTGGAAATTTATCATTTGTAAATGTGACATTAGGCCCAATGAATACGTCGTTATCCAAACGTACACCATCCCAAAGATAAACCCCCGATTTTATGGTTACCCTATCACCTATCACGACATCATTTTCAATAAAACAATGTGCGCAAATGTTCACATCAGCACCAATTTTTGCGCCAGGGAGTACGATGACAGATTGCCAAATGGTTGTATTGGCACCAATGGATTTAGATTGTACATCTGCAGTGTTATGTATATTTGTTGATATGATCATATGAGATTCTCGTTTGGAGTGTTTGTGAGGCTTTGTGAGCTTGCTGATTTTCTCCAAGACTTATATTTTTTATCTATATAACTGCCCATTTTTATACCAGCTCTCTCAACCGTGATATGTGCAAGATAGCAAAAAAGAAAGAGTAGGGCAGTGATTTCGACGAGTATATAGGCATTGTCCGCGTGTAGGTATTTGAGAAGTAGCTCAATGTAGTCCCACAGCCAATTATGAAATAAATAAACAGCATAAGTTAGATTGGATAAAAATATGACAGGTAAAGAGGGTGCTAATTTATTCCTGATCATCCAAGCCAATGTAAATAAAAAGCAGGCTGTGATCATGAAATGCGAGTGTGAAAACTGAGGATTTATTTTGGGAATCAGTATCAAGTAGGACACAGCTATGTATAGGATGCAGAGTATCCCGAGACTAGAGTTAGCTAGCTTTTTTTCCAGAAGAAAAAAAATGGAACCAATGAATAAAAAAGGCATATATAACGTGATATATCCGGTGGCTAAAGCAGGCGCCGTTGTAAATGGCCCGAAAGCTTGAAGAAACACAGTGGCCAAAAAATATATTATAGGGAAGACCCATAAGATATTTTGCTTCCATGCGCAAATTTTCAAAAATACCATAAATACATAGAACAATATTTCAATACGAAGTGTCCATTCGACATCTGCAAGTGCATACGGTGTGCCGAAAAAATCACCTGTGAGCGTTAGACGTGGAATAAGCGTGCTCATGCCTGGTATAGGTATGCCATCAACCATATAATTCAGCGTAGTTTCTAATAGGATGGCGAAGACGTAAAGTGGATAAATTCTAAATATCCTTTTTATCATAAAACTTGAGGTGGATTCTTTCATTAATACTTGGGTGATGATATATCCCGACACTAAAAAAAAAACAACTACGCCTGTACCGCCGCCAGAGTAGAAAGGCATAATACGTTTGATAATTTCTCTGAGTGTAATGTGAGTGCTGTGATCACCCATAATACTTGATAAGTGCTCATAGAATTTGTGTCCAATCAGCACACTCAGGAATGCGAATATCCTTAAGATATCTAGAAAAATAATTCTTTGCTGCGTTTGTTTTTCCACGTCTTTAATCTCTTATAGGTTCCGCTCGACTAAGATAATGGGGATCATTATTTCCTACCACTGAATGGCAGCCTGTCCTCTGATAATGGTCGACAGCCACATCGCAATTGCCACAAACAGGACTTGCCCTAGCATGAGTAAAGTGAGTTGTGTGCGGCTTTTTATACTCGCAATATAATATATTGCTGCCATACCCACGATGATGAAATAGGTGAGTATAGGCAGCGTAAATCGTAGTTCTAATGCAGAGAGTAAAGTGACGCCTCCCCATGACAAAAGCGCAAGCAACGGCATAAATCGCAGGCCTAATACAGATAAGCGATGTCTAAATGTATGAATAACGGTACCAACTAATCCCCACCACATGATAGAAAAACTAAGGAGCGATGGCACAATCATAAAAAAGCGGCTCTGGGTTGCTCTCGGGTAGGGCATAATGTATTCCCAATCAAATGCAGCAAAAAATTTGAGTGTAATGAGCTTGATGGCATCTATAGGATGTAAAAAATACCACGCAATTCCTATGGATGCGCCAGCACTATCTATGATAGGAGAAGATGGATAGAAATTTTCAGGAGGCCGATCACCGCCAAACCAGGCACCGAATTTTATATTTTCAATACCCCATATTATCTGTTGGTGTCCAAGATCAATGATAGGAAAAAAAGAAATGACATTATAATGCAGTTTGTTTAATGCGATTTGAATAAAAAGAGGGATAGTGCCTAATAATAGTGCGCTTAAAAATATAAGCAGTTTCCTCTGTTGGATAAAGGCATGCGCGATAAAATAGCATCCTGGTAATAATAGCCAGATTGCTGCAGGGCGTAGAATGATGGAAAAGCTGATCAAGAAGATAATGAAAAATAATCGCCAAAACAATTGTTTGTGAGAAGCTGAGGCAAGAGTATCAGTTGACATTAAACCGACAAGCACACTAAGAGCCAGCATTGTGTGTAATGCATCGGTTAAGGGAACGCCGAGGTAGGGAGAAATGAATACATTGGTGCATAGCGCCAGGTATATGTATTTGGCCAATTTTACATTGAACTGTGCGATGCTATGAGCGACAAAGTAACAGGTGAAAACATAGCATATGGATTGAAATATCCACACAAAAGCATAATCAAATAGTAAAGAATGTGAAAATTTAGTGATTAAAGACAGTATCCACGGATAACCAAAAGTACGGATGCCTTCTTTAACCTGGAACATTCCCTTTTCATTATACGAACGAGCGATATCTAAATAATAAAGGACATCGCAGCAAGGTGGTTGATGGAGCATTTGCTCTACAAAAAAAGCTGCACTTAGAAGACAAAGTAGCAGCGCACCGCTGATGAATACAACTAAAGAAATTTCTGGCGGTGATACACCTTCATGTTTACTCATAATTACAATCCTTTGAGGCAACCAAAGCGATAGGCCTTTGTTTGCTATTTTCATATCCTCGCCACGCGTATTCACCTACTAGCCCTATGGCAAATAAATTAAGCATCCCAAAAAAAAGTGCGACCAATATGGTTGGCGCATAGCCGGGTACAGTGATATGACCCATCAAATGCCCTGCGAGTATTAGTACACTGAGCGCAAGGGATAAAAAACATCCAATTATCCCGATGCGAATCAGTAAACGGATAGGATAATCCGTGAAGGCAAAAATACTATCCATCATATAATCGATTTTTTTCTTAAGCGTCCAACTCGATTTACCTTCTTGTCGCTTGAGCCGCTCATAACTCACCAATTTCCGCCTAAAACCTAGCCAAAAAATAAGCGCGATGAGTGAGGATCTAGATTCTTCCAACTTTAGTAATTGATCGCGAAACACGCGATTGCAGCCAAATATATCAACGCCACCTTCCGGCATATCGCGCACCACCAGTTTTTTATACATCCACCAAAAAGCATGTGAGGTGGTACGAGATAGCCATGTATCATTTCGGCCAACTCTTGTTCCTATGGTGACATCGCACTCATCAGCTGCCAATGCTTTGAAAAATGTGATCAGTAATTCTGGAGGTTCTTGCAGATCTGCTGCCATGACACCAAAAAAATCCCCGTTTGCCGCCATTAGGCCTGTGCGAATGGCGGGAAAAGATCCAAAATTACGCGAGTGTGCTAAGAGTTGAGCTTTAAAATCTAAGCTAGGGAGTTTTTCCTTTAATAGATTAAAGGATTGATCAGGACTGCCATCTACCACAAAAACGGCTTCTATTGCGCCATCGAGTTGGCCATTAATATCGGATAGCGTTAGCAGTAACCGAGAAATGGAACCCTCATTTTTATAAACCGGAATAACGATTGAGTAATTCATTTTCACTTTTACCATTGGATAGTTGCCTGTCCCCTAATAATGTTGGAGAGTAATAATGCGATGATAAGAAACAAAATTTGGCCAATGACGCAGTATTTTAATGGCTTCTGATTTTCTATGCCGACAAGATGGTAGATGGTGACCACGCTGATGACAATGAAATAACTTAAGAGAGGTAAAGTAAAGCGTAGTTCTAACGCAGATAAAAGCGTTACGCCTGACCATGATATAAGAGAAATGAGGGGGATAAATCGCATGCCTAGCGCAGGTAAGCGATGACTAAACGTATGAATGGCCGTGCCTACTAGGCCCCACCAGAGTATCGAAAAACTGATGATAGAAGGGGCTATTTTGAAAAAGGCATTAGGGATGAATTTTGGATAAGGCAGTAAATAGTCCCAATCAAAAGCGCCAATAAATTTCAGTATTATTAATTTCAGAATGGAAATGGGATGAGAGAGATACCACTGAATAATCCCAGAAGTTCTTGAAGTGTCAATGATAGGGGAGGATGGATAAAAATTTTGAATAAGTTCATTTCCCGCTGTTCCTCCTGTCCATGTGCCATATTTTATATTTTCAATACCCCATATTATTTGTGCTTTTCCTAAGCTTGTGACGGGTAAAAATGAAATTACTTGATAATTCAACGCGTTTGATATGCTTTGGATGATTAGAGGTGTGACTCCTAATAAAAAAGCCCCTAGAAATAACAGAGGTTTCTTTCTTTCAATGAATGCAGATACGATAAAATAGCCTACGGGCAACAACAGCCAAATCGCTGCAGGCCGTGTAATGATAGAGAAACTGGTTACAAAGATAACCAGGAAAAGCTGCCAGAACAATTTAATTTGTGTGCTTGTAGCAAGCGAGTATCCGGGAATAAGGGCAGCTAATAAAGCAAGAGCTAGTGTCGCATAGAGCCCGTCAGTTAAGGTGACCGTAAAATAGGGCAAAATAAATATATTTGTGCATAATGCTAAATAAACATAGCTGGCTAGCTTGGTATTTGATTTCGCAATTTGTCGTGCGATGACATAAACCGTAAAAAAATAGAATGTGGATTGAAAAAACCAGATGACAGCACTTTCTGAAAGTAAAGAATTGGAAAACTTAATAATAAGGGACAAGATCCATGGATAGCCAAACGTGCGAGATGGCTCTGTGACTTGAAAAAAACCATTGGTAGCATAGGCATGCGCCATTCCCATGTAGTGAATGGCATCGCAGCATTGTGGCTGATGTTGTGTTTGCTCCACAAAAAAATACAAACTCAGACCGTACAGTAGCAGCGCACCAACTATCCAAATTGGTAGAGGAATGCGCGAGGTGTTTTTGTTCATGTGAGGATCCTGACAATCAAAACTGAGTCGGCCAGTCGTTGATGGCCGTAGCCACTTGAGCGACTTGTGTATCTGTCATTTCTGGATAACAAGGGAGGGTGAGCACTTCAGCTGCTAAGCGTTCTGTATTTTCGAGTTTGAGTGACGTAAAGCGCTGGCCAAATACAGGTTGTTGGTAGTCGGGGATAGGGTAGTGTATGTCAGACCCAATGCCGGCGTCCTTTAAATGCGCGCGCAAGTTATCGCGATGCATACTGCGGATGACATAGAGGTGGCCTACAAATTCGGTATTCTCCCACCTTGGGGCAATGACATTTGGGTGTTGGATGCAGTCATTATATTGAGTAGCAATCTCACGTCTGCGTGCATTTGCGGTGTCTAGTTGGGGTAGGAAAGCGAGCAGAATAGCAGCTTGTAGTTCGTCCAGGCGACTGTTGCGGGCATTGGCGACTTCGACATGATACTTCGATGTCCAGCCATACTGACGCAGTTGAGATACTTTTTCCGCGATTTGTGCGCTGTTGGTGACGATAGCGCCGCCGTCTCCTAGGGCGCCTAAGTTCTTGGTTGGATAGAAGCTAAAACTCGCGGCATCACCAAAGGTGCCAACACGTTGTCCATTTACCAGCGCTCCATGTGCTTGCGCGCAGTCTTCGAGTAAACTGATGTTGTGTTGTTGACAGTGTTGTGCGATTTGATGGATTTCTGGTGTAGCTAGGCCATAGAGATGGGTGATAACAACCGCTTTCACGCCTGCGGCAATGGCTCGGTTAACTTCTGATAGAGTGGTGTTTCGTGTAGTAAGATCTACATCCAGATAATAAGGTTCAGCGCCAATAGCCAATAACGCCGTAGTGGTATACATGCCTGCATTTGCGACGGTCGCAACGCGATCACCAGATTTAACGCCCATGGCTTTTAATGCAAGTTCGATAGCATCCGTGCCATTGGCAAGTGTTACGCAATGTTTAGTGCCGATATAGTCGGCAAAGGCAGCCTCGAATTGTTTGACTTCTGGACCAAGAATTAGCCAGCCACTTTTCATTACACGATCAAACGCGTTTTGAATGGGTGCTTTATTTTGCTCAATACGAGCGAATAAATTATTTATTAACATGAATTTAGCTGGGATCTGGAGTGTTTTTTAGATTCAACAAGCATCGAAAATCATGTCATAAGACATTCAGCGTTTGCAAGTAGTATTTCTGTTCATTTTAAGTAATCTCAAATCTGAATAAAACCCCTTAATCCTGTCATTTTTTTATCCAGATCCGACTATATATGTTTAAAACAAGATTTTCCTAACTGAGCACGCATGATGATTTCATTGGCATGGAGCAGCTCCTTTTGTCTAAGCTCTTTTCATATTCGGCTTTATATTTTGCATCAATTAACATGCCTTGATTTCTACTGATTTCTTCAGCTAAAAACAACGCATCTTCTAAATAAGATTCTGCTTTATTACGTTGCCCTGTTTTTAAGTAACTACTACCAAGATGATATAAAGCGTCGCAGAGCCCTTGCTTATTATTGCTACTGTATTTATCAACTAATAGTATAAAACGCGGAATAGCTGCTTGGTAGTTTCCTTGGCTATAATAATCAAGCGCTTCTGTATTTAGTTTATTCAATTGAGATAAACTAAAAAAGCTGCTTCCAATCGCGTTCGCACTACTAGGCAGTGCATTATGGAGTGATGTTTGCGCTGCACTCGTATTGTCGATGAAAGGTGTACTTGCTTGTATAAAACCTTCTGCTGAAAATTGTTGTAAAATTTCTTCATAAGGTGCAGAAGGATCGAACCTTATCTCTCCTAAAAAGATTCCTCTTACTATCTTTTTAATATTGTTACTAAATTGCTGTAAAGCTTCTTGCTCAGGTGTGGAAAGCTCAGATGTTATTTCTCCTGATAACATTCTGTCTACTATCTCTCTAATATCTTCATTGGCTGTAAAGTAAGGCAATAATTGACTCACTCTTAGCAGCATGCTTCGCTTTTCTTCTCGCTCTTTAAAACTGTCCATGGAAAAGCAAAAAAAATCTCTGACAGTCTGGCAATCTCTTACCATGACTTTTAAGTTTTCCACGAAGTATTTTTTTGAGGCTGTATCTAAAAATTCTATATTTCCTACAATTAAATCGTCGTTCTGCTCATAAAAATTAATCACATCTTCTAAAGTAATATTATGCAAAGTTGTTATCAAATTTTTAAACACTGCAAAAAGTTCAGGTTTACTTTTTTCTAATTCTATGTTTGCCTGTGCTTTTGCTACATCCAGAGGTTGTAATATAATATCTTTTTTAGAATCTTCCCCATAAACAACTCTTATAGGTGGTTGAGTAGCATAATGATCTATGTGAATCGCTTCTTTATGAGAGTCAACACCTTTAGTTATGTATTTTTTTATGATGGCGGCCTGAAATTGGTCTGGGTCATCTTTTACAGAACGAAATGCAATACGATACACATCCGCATGTTCACTTTCTTTATCATTTTTTTCGTCTTGATGTAGAAGTGCTATATTACTTACTGTCTCTATTAATATGGGTGTATGCAAATCAATATCGCTTAATGCCAATTCTAACTTTTCAATGTCTCTTTCAATATCATCTCCTAATTTAAAAAATACATTTCCACTGCCTCTAGTGCCTTGAGATTTTAAAATAATGCTTTCGTGATTTTCTGCTTTAAATTTTTTTAAAATCGCACGGAAAATATTATTTTTATCTTCGTCTAAGAGTGCTCCCGGAGGTAATAAAATAAGTTTACTTGCAATATATTCTCTTGTTTGTTCGTGAATATTGGCTAATAATCTTTGGGATGGTTTGCTTGCTTCACTCATTAATAAGCCATCGAGTGAAGCGTTCCGAAGAAATTTAGGAGCATCTACTTCAGGAGAAAACAAAGGATAAAAAATAGATTGGAATACGCCACTAGAAAAAGGTGGAGTGGACTTAAACCACCCAGCAGGGTGGAGCGATTCAAGCTCTGTATTAACAAACGAAAAATTATTCGGGTGAGCATTTTCTCTACATTTTGCATTTCCAAAAAAACTTAAGCTACGGCAGTTATCTATGAGCAATTCTTTTCCTGATACAGGACGCTTTGCAAGCATTTTGCTATCTACACCTAGCTCGGACTCAAATTCTGCTTGGATTTCAAAAAAAATAAATTTATATTTGTACTCACCTGTATCAGGATCTTTATATTTATGTTTAGCGCCATCTATTACACCGACAAACTCTTCTTGCACGCTTGGAAACTCAAATGATTTAGATTCTTCCGCCATACACGTATTCTCTTGTTTTTGTTTATTAAAAAATATCGAAAGTATACACGGCAAACTTTAATAAAATATTAAAGGAGTATGCAAAATCTAGTTTTTGGACTCTAAAATATTATAATGACCTCCCGTTAGGCCACCCAAAATAAAAAATGTAGTCCATAATGGTTTGCTCAAGTGAAGGATGAAATGGCAAGGTTATTGATAAGTGATTAAGAAATAGTTATGGCGGAATATGCAATACTAAAGGCATTTCGCCTATAACCTAAGTTTGATGAACCAACAAAATTAACTGGCGTCAATTAAGATTTAATATAGATTTTCATCCAGATCAAAAGAGGGCAAGTTCGTAAGAGGAGGGAAGTTTGGCTTTCATGATAAACCACCAGAAATTGAAAGAGAGTATCTTTATTTCTGGTGATCTCTGCATGGTTAAAATTAAATTTTGATTATCCAAAAGGTGAAGGAGATGGTGGGCGAGATGACGCTTGACTAGGATTCTCGGCAACATCATGATCAAAAGAGTCAGCTTCAGCTGTTGTCGCTGCTGCTTTCTTAGAACCAGCGCTTTGCGGTCTTGCTCCTAAAACACGAAAATTAGAGCCGACAGTAGCTAGATTGTAATTTGTGAGTCCTTCGTATCCTTCAAATTTTTCTTCTGGGGCAAAAGCAGTGCTGCTAATTGTTGATAGCCGCGCAAAAAATAACGTTCTAAATGTATCATTAACTTCATCACTATTTATTATTTCCAGCAATTCCTCTAGTTCGAGTTCACCATTGTTAGTAAATATCAGTATAAAATTACTTTCAGTCAGTCCTGATAAAAGAGCATCTCCCAAAACAGGGAAGTCCACCATAGCTTCGAGAAAAACATCAAGAAGGCTTGCTATCCTGTCAGAATTCCTAGAATTAGATCTTGTTATTTTCTCTTCTGATAACAAATCATTTATAAAATGCAGCTCATTTTCATTTAGACCTTCAGCAAATTGCCTTAAAAATTTCCGCCACTGAATATTGTTAAAATAAGGAATTAATTTTTTAAAATAGTAGGGATGGATTTCTTTCAGAGCTTGTATCTGTGGAATTTTTGTTCTCGGTATAGCGTTATCTACGCCTTCGAATATTTCTCGCAGAATGGTTTGCTGAATAATCCTTAGGTTTTCCTTATGAAAATCGTAAGCGTCTCGAGTGTCCTGTAATTCATATCTTATTCCTCGTCTTCTCCTCTCTGCTGAATTTTGAGCAAGCGCCAATAATGAACAATGAAGCACTTTATTGCCAATATCAGGCAATTTATCATAAAAATCTGATTTTTCTTCCTGTCCCTGTCCCTGTCCCCTTAGAACATCTGGCCTTTCTTTTATTTCTAGCCATACTCTCATCAAGGTATACGCATTTGGACCGAGTGTGGTAAGCATCTTATATGGGCTTATTAATGCTTTAAAGTCAGCATCATAGTATTTCATTAATTCTTTAAATGTATTATGAAATATGTGACTGGTTTGCGATGTAGCTATAGAGCTACCAATATCTAAATATTGGCTTAAAATAAGATTAAGTAATGGTAGTGGTAAGTTACTAAGAGGTGATTCATGCTTTTCATCTGACATTTCTTAAATCTCCAAAAATATTGTTATTTTAGTTGCTGGTTTTTATTGTTGTGAAAGCTGGCAGTTTATCTCTTTGATAATTATCTTACAAACTGCTGCTACTTGAGGAAGGACTCATCGTGAGGTCCTCATACATTAAGGTTAAATTGACTGAAAGTAAATGAATAAATTGTATTCCGCATAAAAATAAGCATGAGAAATATTTGAACCATGACGGACATTGATTTCTAAGTGAGGAATAATATTGCTGGAGGAAGAGCCATGGTACATAAGAATATCTAGGCCAACCGCTAGTCTTTGCTGTTATGCCTGATTACAATTAACTGTGTCCAAGATGAATGCTTTACCTGTCTTTGCGAGGAGCGATAGCGGCGCGGCAATTGTCCAGAAAAAATCTAGCACTTCGTAGGACCCTTCGGGAATACATGTTCCTGGATTAACTATGTTGAATTGGTACTGGCATTTCATCAATTTGTTTGTAGGCACATAAGTATGGGTTCTGCCAAGCCATATTGGTTTTAACTTTAACACAATAGAAATATTTTCCTGAATAAATATTGCTGAGGTGTTTGCTTTTACTTCGGAGATCAGACCTTGATTTTTGCAAAAAATAAACGTTTTTGTAGTTTTCGAGAGTTATGGTTTTAGGATCTGTAGTTGCGTCAGGATCTTCAATACTGCTTGCTCTAACCCCATCCCACCAAGACTGAGAGTAGAGATTGGCAAATGTCACGTTATTCTTATATAAAATGGGGGCGAGATAAGATAGATTTTGATCTGAAAGAAACACTATAGAGCTTCTTTTGTTTTCTATCAGATTGGCAATGTTTGAACTCGTAAAATTTAAAGACCAGTCTCTCCGCCCCCAATTAGGATATGTTGTAACCGTTACTAAAAATATTGATGATATTGCGATCACTGAAAATTTTAAAACTATTCTCTTTTCGCCTAAAATGTTTTTAATTCCGACAACAAACAATACACCTGAAATCATTTCAAGAGATACAAGATATCTATATGTTCTAAAGACAAATATCCACGCAAGAAAAGATCCAACAAAAAAAATGACGAGTGCCCATTCAATTTTCTCAATGCTGTGCTTAAAAACAAAACTAAGCCCTATGAAAAAAATACCAAAATATGCGATTAAAAACCTTCCATCTCTTATGCTAGAAATCTCCGAAAATTTACCGGAGTACAACCAAGTGATTGGCAAAGATAGATAATCAAGCATCTGAGTGACTTCAAAATGACCGAAGGATTTCCACGATTCTGGAAAGTATGGCGATTTAAAAAAGTTGTTTGCTAGTGGGAATAAAGGGTTACTGACAGTCTCCCAGCGAAGATACATAAAATAACCATCAATGGCAAAATAACCGAGAACAAAGCCGATTAATGCCAATAATAGAAATTTAATTTTGAAGCGTGTAGTTGCTGCAATAGCGGCAATAGCGCCAACGAAATAATGAGCGGCTGTTAACTTTAACCCTAATGCAATACCAAAAACAACGCCCGATAAAAAATAAAAACGGAGATTTTCTGAACGAATACTGTGCAATAAAAGTAATAAGCCGAGCAATACTGGAACGGCATTGATATTCTCATTTGTCCAAGATCCCAAAAGAGATAGGGTCATTGCGCCAGTACAGCTAATTACTAGGCCGGCTGCTAGCAAAGCACGGTCTTGTGTGGCGTCCGTAAAAAAAAGCTTTAATATTTTGTAGACAATATAAGTGGTTGTGGCATAAAACCAGGAGTGAATTGCTGCTCCTATATAGGCTGATTTTTCAAAAGCCAAAAAATTCATTACATCTATCAGCGGGTTTAGATAGGTATGGTATTGTGCTACAGCACCAAATTCATAACCCTTAAAGTTGGTTGCGGCCCAGCCTATGAAAACGTGATAATTTGTTGTATCCCAAGAACTATCCATTCCGTTTTTTGAGTGCACAAAGATAGAAAACAGGACGGCACCCAAAAAAATCCATAAAGTGCTGAGCTGATTAAATATCGGTTCTGAGATAGAATTGTTTTTTTGCATTGTATGAGCCAAAACATGTTTTCAGCAGAATTTTCAAAACTGTGGCATTCTTTACTTTAGTTTGTAGGGTATTTGTTGAGTATGTGTGACGCTAACTGCTTAGCGGAGGCAGTCCAGGTGAGATAAGGCAGATTATTTGAGGCCGGTGCTTTGCCTTCCCTTAGCAAAAGGAGCCAGTCACCTAGATGTTTAGCCAAGATATCAACGGAATCTTTATCTGGAAAATAGGCAGCGTGGCCATCAGCAATTTCTCTGAAAACTGGAATATCTCTAAGTAACATAGGTTTTTTATATTGTGCAGCTTCAATGATAGTTAGCCCAAATCCTTCTGCCTTGGAAGCGACTAGCACACCCGTACTTACTTGGTAAAGTTTGATGAGTGCTTCATCACTGATATTCTGGTACCAAAAAAGTCGCTTACCGTTTTCTTTGTGGTTTTTAATGCGTTTGATTAATCCTTCCACCATCCAACCTGGTTTACCGACAATCACCAGACTGACCTGTTCTCCATTTTTCCAAAGTAATTCAAAAGCACTGAGTGTCTGTGCGTATCCCTTGCGAGGTTCAATTGTGCTCACCATTAATATACTGGCTTGAGCGCTGATTTTCTTACACTCATATTCAAATTTTTTGGGTAGGCCTTTAGTTGGATGCGTCTTTTCTATATCAGCACCTGGATGAAACCATTCTAATGCAAGCGGAGAGTTTTTGTCTGAAGGATGCTCTTCTAGCCAATACTTCAGATCATTCATAACGGTGCGTGAGATGCAAATAGCGCCTTGGAATTGTGTTATCACATGCAGCCATTGATTCAGTGTTTGTTTAGCCACCGGGATAAAATATTGAGGAAATAGATGTGGTAACAGATCATAGATCACAAAAAATACGTTGACGCCTAAATTTTGTAAGTCATGAAGGTAATCTTGATGGCAAATGGTTGCGCGAGGATTAGGGTCGAGACCTAAAAAAATATCGCCTGGTCGAGGTTCAATAGGCCTATCTTGCAATGATTGTGTGGGACAATCAAGAAATGCTAAAGAAAAGGTACGTGCATAATAATATTCACGATCAATAGTGGCATAAACAGGCTCAATTCTATAGCCATCAGGTGGGTTAAGAAATAATGCTTGTAATATGCCGCGTGTCAGGCGGTGAATGCCTGTTTTCAAGTCGTGCTCGCATAACTGGGAAACATCAACAAATAATTGTTTTTTGTTATAGGTATGAAAATATTCCCCAAAAGCTAGCATATCAATCCATTCGCATTGCTTAAGAGGTGTATTTGTATGGAGGGCTTTCAAGAGTCTTATTTTTACAGTGGCAGATCCTTGATAAAAGGCTTCGATGGCATGGTAATACTGCGGGCCTATTTTTTCAGGTGAATGGTAGTCTGCTAGATAATTTTTAGCACGCTGGCTTAATATATTGCGTTGTGCTTCGTCTTGCCATAAGTGGTTAAGGGCGGTGACAAGCATAGGTTGTTCTAGTACGTCAGGTAAGGATATGACGCAATCCGTGGGAAGCTCCGCCATCGGGCCATTTGCATTTACAATGGTTGGAATACCATAATTCATACAATCCAAAACAGCACCTGAAGTTTCGCCTTTAGAATCTGTTCTCAACTGAACAGCCATATCTGCAATACAGAGATAAGCTTGATAAGTTTTTTGTGGGCTAAATCCTGTGATACGAATATTATTTTTTAATGGCATGCCTTCAATCGTATTTTCAAGTGCATGTTTATGTCGATCATTGGCGGGTTGGCCGACAAAAATTAAGTAGCAGTTTTTTTGTTTTGAAAGTTCAGAGTTCGACCAGGCTGCTAATAGGAGATCATTTAATTTGGCAGGTGTTAGCAAGCCAAACGAACAAACAATAAAATCACTTTCTGAATATCCAAATTCTTCTTTTAACTGTTTTTTATTTTTCGTTACCGTAATAGGAGGGGCCTTAAGCAAGGGTATTTTTCGCCATTCTTGACTAATTTTCTTTCCATACCATTGTGTGGCTGATTTTTGTGAATAATCAGAGTGCACAATAATACCCGTAGCGCTTTCTAGTATATTTAGATTACATGGATAGGTATTAATCGTTTCTTGTATGCTACTGTGAAAGCGAGCATGTAGCGCGTTGTAACCATGTGAATAATAGAGTGCCTGCGACCATGTTTCTATTGAGGTATGACGAACATTGATCTCTAGGTGTGCAATAATGCTGCTGAGGTGAAAATCATGTAGTACAACAATGCCTGGATAATTTTCTATGATCTCCAACATATATATATGGAAATGTGAGTTCCCCATCTGATACAGCACGCGATCATATTCATGGTAATGTTGCTTGAACCAAGAGACATCACGTATCTTGCCATAGCTATGCATTTCGGAATCAAGATGCTCTTCCTGGCTCACGATGAGATCTATTTCATAATATTGCTTGAGCTCTGGTAATAACTCTGCGCTGTAATCAGCAATGCCTGTCCTGGCGAATGGTAGCGGAGAAATATAGGCGAGTTTGGGACGTTGGATAACGGAGGTGCTAGTTAGTGTGGTTTTTATCTGTTGATATTGTAAATCTAGCGCTTTTGAATTGTGGATAATGCGCGTGATAGTAGTAGGCTGGATTTTGTTTTTTTCATGATGCGATCTATGTGCCTCGATGAGTTGATAAATTTTTTCAATATATTTTGAACCTAGAGTAGGAGATTGATCCGCGGATATTAATGAAGGCTGGGATAATTTTGAAGTCTGTTGTTCATAAGCACGATATAAACGCTGTTCCAATTTTGGAAAAAGATGTAATTTATTAATGAGGACGCGTTTGAGGTTAGGGTGGTGCTTGATAAAGCGGATGCATAATTGGAATAACCGCCGTAGAAATTTATGAAAAGAGAGAGAAAGTAGAGAGGAAATTTTCGTCATGTAACAATGCTTCTATCTATAGGAGAGAAATGATCAAGCCAGCGTGGGGAATGCTTATCAAACACTAATGACAGAAGCTGCTGTGTGCTTTCTGCCCACGTAAGATAAGGCATATCGCTAGATCTTGGTGCAGTATGATTTGCCAATTCAGTTAACCATTGGTCCAGTGCGGTTGCCAGTGTATCACGCGTTGTATCATCTGGAAAATAGCGGGCATGTTCCCCGGCAATTTCTCTGAAAACAGGAATGTCTCTCGCTAAAATGGGACAATTATGTTGAGCCGCTTCCACCAAAGGCAAACCAAAACCTTCTGCTTCTGAGGCGATTAACACACCATCAGCCAAATCATAAAGCCTCAATAATGTTTCATCACTGGCGCTATTAAACCAAAATAGCTTTTTATTTATTTGTGGGTGCTGTTTTATTTTTTTAGCGATATCTTCGCTCATCCATCCCTGTTTTCCAGCAATAATTAAATTGACAGCTTGGTCGTTTCCCCAAAGTTTTTCAAAAGCATCCAGTGCCTGCTTATGACCCTTGCGTGGTTCAATGGTGCCAACCATTAAAATATTTGTCTGAGGTATCAGATCAGTCTCTAGATTGCCACGTCGTCCTACTCCTCTTTCACCACTCCCGACAAGGGAGTGATCTATTACTGTCTGAGAAGATATGTTTTCGAGAGTAGCGCTGTCTTTATTTGAATTAATATTCGAGGTGGGTTTAATAGAGATATTTGAGCCAAGATGAAAGTACCCAATATGAAAATTTCTCTTATATTCTTTATTTTGCTGAATTAGTAAATTTTTTAGCTCTCCTGCAACAGAGCGTGAGATACATAGTATGCCGTTTGCTGTAGAAATAGTATCAAGCCATCGAAGAAAAATAGTATCGGCGCTATCGTGAAAATAGTGAGGGCGTAAAATGGGAATAAGATCATAAAGGACGAAAAATACCTGAACACCTATCATGTATAATTTTTCAAAATACGCGTGATGATGTGGAATAACGCTAGGCTGTAGATCAAGTCCGATGAATATATCACCTGGCTTGGGTTCAATGAGAGTATCTTCTTGAGGCAAGCTATCCACATGGCCTAAAAAATCGAGTGTAAATTTCCGGGCATATCGATACTCATGTTCAAGTGATGCATAAACAGGTTCTACCTTGAAATGTTTGGGTGGATTGGTCAGTAATTCTTTTAGTATTTCACGTACGACTCTTTGAATACCAGTTTTAGCATCTCTTTCTACTAATTCTGAAATATCAATAAATAATCTTTTTTGAAATGAATTGGGCTCGTTAAAGGAAATTGCTTGGGCAATTTCTAGTAAATTTTCAGACACATTTTTAGTTGCACG
>JAQSWO010000128.1 GCA_029266595.1 Gammaproteobacteria bacterium | reverse complement strand
CCTGTAATGCCTTTAGTGGCGTTAGCTCTTCAGATAAACGCATGTCCAGCATAGTGTTTAGGGCTGTTATGCTGTTTTCTGAATCTTCAAGGATGGTGTTGCCATTGATAAGCCCCATTTTTTTAGCCAGTTTATTGGCTACCCTCTTTGTGTAAGTCTTCATGCCACTGTATGCATGCCTATATCGTATTAAATGATTTAGATATGCTTCCAGTAAGGCGGTGGACGCTAAGTTGCCGGGAATGTGTGTTGGGATTTTTGAAGAGGAAAATGATTGGACTAGAATATTATTAATCTTTAGGGCAAGTTTAAGATCTGCAGGCTTGCCTTCCATCGTCTTACCTATAGCAATAACTCGTCGCAATGTTTGTTCAGCCGCTGATATGGCCTGTCTTTGTTCTTGAGGAGCATTGTCTAATTTCTCATTTAGCTCCGTTTCAAGCATTTTCCACCACTCATTAGTCCTAAGCTTTTCAAGTTTGAGGCTTTCTGCTGCTTGAGTGAATCTGTTGATTTCTTGTATGTCGAAGTGAGAAGAGGTATTTTTATTTTTTATATTTGGTTGTTGCATCGTGATTTTCCTAATAGTTATTACACAGATGCTTATGCTAGATTGGACGAATTACGAGCCAATTTTGATTAATAGTAGGTCATAATTTGAGTTTAAGCAAGCGGTTATTCTGGTCGGTTTATACCAATTGTATTTGAAGATACTGGTTTTTATAATGATAATAAGAGTTTTTGGACATGAGGGTTACCTCATCATTCTGCTAAAAACCAGCATCTTGAAGTGGTATGGTTATAAAAGGCACCGATATTGGTTTTCCTTCTAAAGATTGCAAAGACTTTGACTTTTTATACAATCTCGCGTGTTGTTAAGCCCGTCCCTATTTCAAAAGAGGCCACTGCCGTTCCATAATCGGTCCAAAAATACCTCCCAGTGTACGATCTCAATGTTTCCGACCTTTCGCTCAATAGTATCTCGACTGAGCAGAAAATAACGCTTGCAAATATTCTCCTCTGCCAGCGCCTTCAAACCTTTCAGATGCTTATCCTGCACATGAGTTGTCGTTTTAACCTCAATGGCAATCTCATCTTCCATAATGAAATCAACCTCTTGTCCATTTTTAGACTGCCAATAGCTGAGCGCCCAGTGCTTACGGCGATAGCTGATATAAGCGCGTAGTTCTAAGGCAATAAAATGTTTAAATGCTTGCCCATATAGATCTGACATCGGCTCAAGCACCTTGATGCCTGCAAGCGTGTTCCTGACGCCCAGGTCAAAAAAATAAAACTTTGTAGTGCTAATGGCCTTGCGTTTAACGCTTTTTGTCCATGCAGGTACGCTAAAGCCAATGAAAGTGTCTTCTAGAATCTGGTAGTACTCTCGTACAGTGCTAGCAGGGACACCAGCATCGTTAGCAATATTTGCAAAATTGAGTAATTGCCCGCTAGTGATAGCTGAAAATTGCAGGAAACGAGTAAAGCCTGACAATTTCCGTACGATGGCTTCAGATTGGATTTCTTCCTTGAGATAGGTATCGACATAAGCATGTAAGTCTTCGATAGGCTCATCGCTTAAGTGCACAATAGGTAACCCACCATAGGTGAGGTAATGTGCCAGGTCGAAAGAAGGTATTTCTATATAAGTCAGTGGGAATATTTCTGCCTGTCGTGCACGACCCGCAAGTAAATTGGCTGAACCATGCCTTAATTTACGTGCGCTGCTCCCGGTAAGCAGAAAATGGATGTCATAGGCTTCGATGAGCCTGTGCACTTCATTTAATAATGCGGGGATGCGCTGGATTTCATCGATAATAACAATGCTATGATCAGCATGTGCCATGATCATAGAGGCGAGTTGCTCTGGAGAGGTGCTTAACCGTAAATAGAGCTCACTTTGTAGTAGGTCTATTACTAGCGGTGGTGAAGGATCAGTAGCAAACGATTCTTTAATTAAGGAGGATTTACCTGTAGCTCGAGGCCCAAATAAAAAAAAAGATTTCTTTTTCAATAAGTTAGGTAAGTTTAATGTGCGTTCAAGAAACATATATTGTAGTCACCTATGGCGTTTGTAGTTCGATAACGAGTATAAGATATTCCGATAGTCAGCACTAGTATCGCTATATATCCAGATAAACAGCAATATCAATGCTGATTAATGGAATTTTCTAGTGGTAAAATTTCTTGAGTTTTCTATTTTATAAGGATTAAGTTTGTTTCACCTGTAAGTTTTGATAAAGTCCTGACTGTTGTATTTAAGATAGCCTTAATCTTAAGGAGCCTGCTTTGCCACGTTATCCTGCGTGGATTCAAATGGGTTCCAATCAAATAACATTCAGGAGAGAAATTATGCAACAACCATCAGCAGGAACAGGAAGAGTACCAGAGGAAAAACAAGCTGCGTTATCTGTGTTAGGCACACTTCAAGAAATGTGGATTGCGGCACAAGCTAAAATGAATGAAGAGGCTCGTAAAAAAGCACTGGCAAAAGCATTGTCTGGTTCGATAGCAGAGCAAGCTAGAACTGGGGAAGATGGTTTAGCGATGAATGCTTGTGTTGGCGTTGTAATACCTGGTGAGGATGGAACTCCCAAGTTAGTCACTGCAATTCATCAAGATGGAAAAGCAGCACTTCCAACAGGAAAAGTGGATGCATTTGACCGTTATTTAGCCCAAATATTATTGGAAGGGCGTAAGATTGAGAAAGAATTAATTGAGCTGATGTTGCCTAACTTCTTGAGTGCTGTTGATGAGGCGAGAGCTGAAGCTAAGAAAAAACCGTTATCTCCTCAAAAGCGAAACTCAATACAAAACTCTTATCTCGCATATTGTGATATAGATCCTGAAGAATTTAGAAAACGTGTATATGAGATGATGGCTACAACACGGGCGCCTACTTTTTCAGCTGAAATAGAGGGGACTTTCCAAGTGCAAAAAGGTAAAACTGATGCGAGTGGCAAGCCATTAACCCATACTTTACCGCATCAAGGTGAGCTTAATGTTGGTGCTAGATTACTTGCCGCCCAGAGAGAAACAGATCAAGAAGCTGGTAGAAATTTTCAAAAAGCGATTGCGCGTTTCCCACTGACTATTTTAGGGCGTAATACGCTTGTGGAGCACATGCGGGTTATGATCGGACAAGGACGCGTTCCTTTGCCACCAACAGAAGGTCTTGATCCTGAACAATATAAAAATCCAAATCCACCAGTTCATGCTGATGCTACTCGTGAATTGGGCGGTAAAAACAACACAGTAATGTTTATCAGAGATTGTATGAGTGCTTCACCAGAAGAACTGGCAGCTATCCGTCAGGGTCTTTTGGATGCGGCGCAGGACCCTAGTCAAACAGACGGTGAGCTCAAAGGAACATTTCAGTGTGATCTATTATTAGTGTCCAAATGGGGTAAATTTGGCCTTGAGTATTCAATCGTCGTGCCTAAACCAGGTCAAGAAGGTGTTCCTGCCGGTAACAGGCTTGTATCGCTTATGCCATTACGTGATGGCTTGGGTGGTCATATGCATCCTATGGTGATGGCATTGTATCGTCCAGACCTTAAAGTCATACCGATACAGGAATTTAATCAGCTTCAAGAGCAAGCAGGTGGAGAATTAACATTCTCTGCTGTGCAAGCAGCATGTGCTTACAATGGACTTCCATTAATGCCAGTCGAGAATTTGGAGGAAAAGGTAAAACGTGAGCAAGGGGAAAAACAAGCGGTATTACCAGATAAGCCAGCGTCTACAGCTGCAGCAACGCCAGCTCCAGCGCTAGAACAGGCACCTGTGAAGTATGGTTCCAGCTTTGCTCAGCCCTCGTCTCCCCGTCGTCCTCCAGTAGAAGAGTCTGTAGCAGTAGGAGCTGCATCTGAACCTACACAAAACTTGTCTACTGGTATGGGAGGAAGGATTTAAATCTCATCGTTGTAAACAACCTAGGTAGATGTATAATCGCCCGCCAGGAGGCATCTTGTCGGGCTTTTTTCTTTTTATACCGCTCGCCTTTGAAGATATTGGGTTTAAAAAATGTATAAATTCTGTTTGATGGCAAGCGGTATAATCTGTTTTATCCAAGGGAAGACTGCGTCT
>JAQSWO010000127.1 GCA_029266595.1 Gammaproteobacteria bacterium | reverse complement strand
CAAAATAATTTCGCTGATAAAAGCTGAGCTTATTACGTCTTCAGCATTTTTATGCGGTCCTTCATATTCCGCTGCTCTAGACGATTCAGGTAGTGGGACTCCTGTGTGACCTATCGCGAGACTCTGGGCATTTCCATCCTCTTCTCTCAATGTGCCCGAATAAAGACGTGAGCCGAAAACTCCAAAAATGTCAGGCATACCTTCTATTTTAGAAACTTCACCTTCTTTTAATTGCGATAAATTCACTTGTGCTGGAAAAGGTTTCTGAGAACCAAAATAAGCATAGACAGTAGGAGGATTCGTAAAAGGTGCTGATATCATCAGATCTGAAATTCCGTCCCTGTTGAAATCGCCTGAAGCCAAAGCAAAGCCGAAGCCATCAGCCTTTTCTTTTCCTGTTACCAAGGTAGTCCCATTTTTTCCATCCAGGTTTGACAAAGATACCACTGGAGGAATAGAACCGCCTTGTTTACCAAAAACTACATGAACCTCACCTGGTTCATTTTTGTTACCAAGCCCTATGGCTAAGTCTGGCTTCCCATCGCCATTGAGATCAACAATCTCTATTTGAGGTTTAGTAGAAGATTGAATTGGAGGAGACCATTCTTTGGTGTAAACAGTGTCTGGCGAGGATACAATCGGAGGGCGTGGCTTATCCGAGCCAGCATATCGATAAGCAATACGAATAGTAGGAGGAGCTTGTGGTTTATCTGGCGCAATACTTGAAAAAGGTCCTGAGATCGCATTCGCTACGAAAATATCATCATAGTTCGGCGCGCTAAATTTATGGCCTATAGCTACTTCGCAACCGAACCAATGAGTAGAATAAACACCAGGAACATAGGTTTTAGTTCCATTTATTCTAAAGCCATCGGTACCATTAAGCTTTGTCACGTCTACAGGTATAGGTGCTGTAGGGAAGTGATGGCTTTTTGGGGCCTCCTCTACCTGTGCTTGTTCGGATTTTTGATCAATTTGGTCTGCCTCTTCAAGGAGAGAAGCGAAGCTAAAGAGAAATTCGTCTATTGCTACAGACCTGCAAAAATTAGATGAATCATTTTATCTCCTTTTTTATTTTAGTTGAAAAACTCATCAGCTATATTGGCCACTCAAGCTTTCTTCATCCTTATTCGCTTTTGTAAGAGACAAAAGTTAGAAAATAGGGGGGTAAACTTGCTTTGCATAGCAAATGAGACTAAAAACCATCCCTAAATCTGAGTTTAAAGTTTTTCAAATATAGAAGCCCCTTTTAAAAAACGCAAAAAAGATCCTTTAATTTTTTCAAAATGACAGACAGGCCTAGTCATGTTCTTATCCCTTTCACAATGGTTATCTTATGTTGAATCCCTCCATCCTCAGAATATTGCTCTGGGTTTAGAGCGCGTTGACTCGATAGCAGAGAAGCTTAAATTATCTACCTGTTCTTCTAAAGTATTCACCATTGCTGGTACGAATGGCAAAGGATCTTCAGCGGCTTTTTTGTCTGCCATCTTACAAGCTGCAGGTTATCGCACTGCGGTCTATACCTCTCCCCATCTTTTGCGCTTCAATGAACGTATTTGTATCAATGGTGCGCTGGTGTCTGATGAAATGTTGGTTGAGGCGTTTCAGGTGATTGAAGAGGGAAGAGGGGACACAGCACTAACGTATTTTGAATTCACTACTTTGGCGGCATTTTATCTATTCCCACAGGCAAATGTGGATGTGTGGATTTTAGAGGTAGGGTTGGGGGGACGCTTAGATGCAGTGAATCTGATCGACCCTGATGTGGCTATCATCACCACGATTGCACTGGATCATATGGATTGGTTGGGGGAGGACAGGGAAAAGATTGGAGCCGAGAAAGCGGGAATTATGCGTAGCCATGTGCCAGTGGTTTGTGGCGACTCTGATCCACCTAATAGCTTATTAAGTGCGGCCAAGAGAATTTTTTCACCTATTTTTTGTATAAATCAGCATTTTTCTTATGCAATTCATCCATCTTTTTGGTCTTTTGAAAGCGAGCGTGTTTGCTATCCTAACCTGCCTTTGCCCTCTTTACCCGTCCAAAATGCGGCCGCGGTATTAATGGCGCTTTCTCTTTCTGGCTTAGAGTATGATGTATCGGCTGTTTCGCAGGGGTTAGTTTCTGCGCAACTGATGGGACGTTTTCAGGAAGTTGCACAGCCGGTTCATACCATTTTAGATGTCGCGCATAATCCGCAGTCTGGGGCGTATTTGGCAGAGCGTCTGAAGCAATTGCCTTATTCTGGAAAAACCCTGGCTGTGGTGGGGATGTTAAAGGATAAAGATATAGTGAATACGCTCAAGCCTTTGCTGTCTTGTGTGGATGGATGGTATGTAGCAAGTTTAGATGTCCCTCGGGGAGAAAACGCAAAAAATATAGCGAATTATTTGCACGAGTTGGGGGTCACTGCGTATGATACCGCGGCCTCTCCGTTGTCTGCTTATCATTCTGCTGTGGGGGCTTGTTCAGCATCAGATAGGGTTGTTGTATTTGGCTCTTTCTATACAGTCGCTGAAGTGTTGGGTAGTTTCTAATATGTCCGTTCTTCCGTCTTGCGAGGAGCGTAGCGACGCGGCAGTCCGACGAAGCAATTTTTCAGTCTCCCGTCTTTGCGAGAAAAGCGTAGCGACAAAGCAATCTAGAAAAAATCTAACACCCCGTAGGACTCACCCTTCGAGGGTATGTGTTTCCTGGATTGCTTCGCAAAAGGCGCTCGCAAAGACGGAAGACTAGATTGTTTCGTCGCTGCGTTTCTCGTAAAGACGTTGTTAGGTTATGAAATGTGAGGTTCTTTCCTAGATTGGTTCGTTGCTATACTCCTTGCAAAGACGGTCAGCGTGAGTTTTTTCTTGGATTGTCTCGTCGCTATGTTCCTCGCAAAAGGGGTTGATTAGAGGGTAAATTGTGGAACTCAAAATAAAAAAGCGTATCGTTGGGTTTATCTTGCTGATTGCACTTGCATTAATGCTTGTGCCTCTACTGTTTGGACGTTCTGTTGTCGCATCGGATGAACTCAAACTGTCTAGTCATATACCTGAGCCTCCTATCGAATCAGCAGCGCTTGACTTACCACCTCCTGCTAAAGAAGAGACCATAGCGAAGGATAAGCCTATTCCTGTTCCCCAGTCTACACCATCTTCTCGTATCGTATTTGAACAATTGCCTGTGTCAAGTTCAGGTCCTCCGATGCCAGAACAGCGCGGTAAAGGGCCCTCTCCCGCGGTCGATACTGGGCCATCGAGTTCGTCAGCACAAGTAACAGCTAAGTCGATTGAGGAAGAGTCTTCGGCGCTTTTATCCACGCAACCTCCTATTGCTGTGCCGCAATCTGCTAGTCCTGATAAAACAGACGCGTTACCTCTACCCTCATCAATTATTACAGCGCCTAAATTGGCTGCGGAAAAAATAGCATCAGAGCCGCCTATTTCTGCCCCTAAGCCTACGCCACAAAAAGCTACGCCAGCAGAAAAGGCTGCACCGCCTAAACCTGTAGTGCAAAAGGCCACCCCGCCTATGACTACTACGTCACCAAAGCCTACCCAAAAAGCAACACCAGAAGCATGGGTCGTGCAAATGGGCAGTTTCTCAGATAAGGCTAATGCAGAAGCGTTAGTGAAGAAGATACAGGCAGCAGGCTTCCCTGCTTATTTGACTAGCATAAAGACAGATACAGGCAAGTCTTGGATAAAGGTATTTGTGGGGCCTGAGATCTTAAAGAGTGCGGCGGATAAGACGAAAACGAAATTAGCACAATCATTGAATATCAATGGCATTGTAGTAAAGGCAGGAGAGTAGGCGGTTATGAGTTTGCATGCATTCAATTGGTTAGACTATGCCATCGTGGGTATCATCGTTTTTTCGACATTGGTCAGCTTGGTGCGTGGGTTTATGCGAGAAGCGTTGTCTCTGGCTATTTGGGTAGGCGCATTTTGGATTGCATATAAATGCGCGGGAGGATTCGCCGAGCGTTTTTTAAGCAGTGTAAGTTCTTCAGAAAGTATTCGTCATCTATTGGGCTTTTTAGCCATCTTTTTCCTCACTTTAGTTGTTGGCGCAGTCATCAATTATTTTGTAGGCCGTTTGGTTTATCAGACAGGGTTGAGTGGTGTAGACCGTGTGATAGGCTTGGGCTTTGGTTTTGCAAGAGGCGTATTGTTGGTAGGAGTCTTACTTTTATGCGGGGTACTAACCAACATGAGTCAAAATCCTGCATGGGCTGCTTCTCAAGTATTGCCACAGTTCCAAGGTATTGTGACTTGGTTGTACGGCATTCTTCCGCAAAAAATGGGTGAATTAGCAGAAGTTGCTCAAAAAGAAGCAACAAAACAACTAGGCCTGCCTGACGATGCATTGCTGGATCTGAAACCGGGCCATTTGAAAGAAGTGTCATCGCCGGATTCTCCTCCAACGTCAGAACCAGGCGTATCAGAGCAAACAGCAGTATCAGAGCAAACACCGGTAGCTGCTCAGCAAGCGGTGAAAAATCTTTTATCCGACTCGTCCAATAAAAAAAGGTAAAAATGTATGTGTGGCATTTCAGGTATTGTAGGTAAGGCAAATGTGAACCAAGATATTTATGACTCCTTATTAGTGTTGCAGCATCGGGGACAGGACGCCGCAGGGATTATGACGTGCAATAAGGGTAAAGTTTTCCTCAAGAAGGGCAATGGCTTAATGCGAGATGTGATTAAAGCCGATGACATGTTTTACTTATTGGGGAACATGGGTATTGGTCATGTCCGCTATCCAACCGCAGGGTCATCCAGCATCGCAGAAGCGCAGCCATTTTACGTCAATTCTCCGTATGGTCTTAGCATTGCACACAATGGCAATCTAATTAATACAGAGGAATTAACGCGCGATCTCGTCGAAATTGATAGAAGGCATCTCAACACGAATTCTGATTCAGAAGTGCTGCTCAATGTTTTTGCGCATGAGCTGCAGAGCTTAACTCAGGATCTCACGCCAGAAAGTATTTTCGAAGCAGTAAAGGGTGTGCACAAACGTTGCCACGGTGCTTATGCCGTGCTCATTATGATTGCTGGTTTTGGTATTGTCGGCTTTCGTGATCCTTATGGGATTCGCCCGCTAGTGTATGGGAAACGCATGACGGAAAAAGGCGCAGAGTACATGATCGCTTCAGAAAGTGT
>JAQSWO010000126.1 GCA_029266595.1 Gammaproteobacteria bacterium | reverse complement strand
AAAGGGTCCTAAGTGGCGTTAGGTTTTTTCCTAGATTGCCACGTCGCTATCGCTTCTCGTAAAGACGATCGAATTCTGGTCATTTATACCAAATTCAGGGGGATGTGTGACTCATTAAGTCATTTCTATCGAAGAGCTGATTTGTTCCATGAAAAAAAACACCACACCTAAAGGCAAGCGTTAGATTTGGTGTTTGGTAATAGATCAGTTAGCGTTTATCGTTAAGACATAACGCAATTATTTTGAGATTGACGCACTGCTTCAACTTTGGCCAATAAATCGCCAATAATCCCCTGCTGTTCCGGAAGGAGCTTGGCCAGAGCTTTAAGACCTGCCTCAAAGTTTTCAAGCGTTGGATAGTCTTGTTTGCTTTCCTTCATTTTCTCAAGGTCCTTTGACAATTTTTTGAACTTGCTCAATTGATCTAATAACGGTACCAAGGATTTTGGATCTCCCTGGTATTGTGGTTCAGCCCACCGAGCTACTTTATGGTAGGAGGGTGAAATTCCGTTGACTTTGGCTAGTACATCCTCAAGAAGTTCCTGGTGCTCGGGGAGGTGCTGCGTGGCCAAAACTCTAAGACCAGTCTTAAAGTTGTTAAGGGTTGGGAAGCCTGGTGTTTGGTTTGTCATGGCTTGGAATCCATATGGAAATCCTGGAAAATCAAGCAATTCATATAAAAATCCTACCAGTACTTGTGGGTTTCCAGAATATCCGGGTATAGCCCACTTTGCTGTTTCAGCATAATGATTATGCACATCGCGTTGGTAAAATCCGGGTTGATAATTTAGTGCTCGTCCTGTTTGCCCTTGCTGTTGTGGGTTATCTTCCTTACTTTCTCCTTCTCCGTCTAGCATAGATAGAGTAGTAGGTTCATTATGTTTCGTTTCTTCTTTGTCACTTCCATATAAGCCAGTGGTGGTGGCTTCTAGCAGAGTCGATTTAGCTTGTCTTTTCCCCTGGAATTCATGAAGCATGTTTTGCGAAACAGTTTGCATGAATGCTAATACATCACTGACTGTTTGTTGTTGGCCAAGTGTAAGGGAATCATTATGTTGAATGCCTTTCAGGGCTGTTTCCAGATAAGTTAACTCTAGTCTCCAAATGATAATACGTAGGTAGGCTTCAAGTTGCCCATTTTTTAGAAATCTAAATAACTTCTCGATACATTCGTATGCCTCTAGCTTTTCAAACATTTCAGATAAATCTTCCCAAGGAGAAGAAATACTGGAAAGTTTAAATAAGTTATGGAAAACGGCAATTAAGCTACCGTCAACAGCAATATTTCCAGTTAAACCAGAGAAGTATCCTTCCGCTTCTTTCAACCCACTTTCTGGATCCTGAACGGCTAGGATCTCTATAATATTGCCTCTTGGAAAGAGTAGACGATCCTCATTGGATATTTCCTTTTGAAGTGCGCCTAAAATTTGGGTGCATGCACGAAATTCATTGGGGTCAGTAGTGATACGCATACGATCAATGGCCCACCTAGCTATTTTGAGCAGAGCATATTCATTTAGATTGCTGAAACATATAAAGTTCTCTGATTGGAGCGAATCGACCCATATAGGAAGGGTCTCTGGAACTTGTTGTTCTACTAAATAGCGCTTTAAAACCGCGATTTGGCTAGATTCGTTTAGCGCAATTTCACCTTCCTCCTTTAGTATGGTAGATGTCAGTTGAACCAAATTAGCAAATTCTTTGGATATAGTTGGTTTAATTGCGTGCAATATCATAACCTGGCTGAAAAAATCCTCAGCACTTTTTTGCCACGTTCTTTTTTTATGTGGCTCAGTTTCTATTTGGCTTTGGCACCAAGCAGCGCGGGCAGCATTCATATAGCCAGTGGGGATCCCATTTGCTACTGCATTAGATTCGGCTGTTTCCTTGGCAGCTCCACATGCGGTTTTGAAATCGCCTGATTTTGCCCTAAGCTTTACAAATTGGTCTTTGACTCGTCGAACAGTATCAAAGTGGGAGCTATTTCTGCGTAAATCAGCAAGAAGAACGCCTAGTCTATTAGATCCGTCTAAGAAAAGATGTTTGCACAGCTGAATATTTTTCAGGAGCTCACCGCATTGTTCCTGGGTTGTCACTTTACACGTATTTTTTAATATCTTAGCTTTAGTAGCATCCTGTACTTGACCGTGCTCGACCATCTCTTGACGAAGTTGGTGCAGGATGTCCTCGAGCTGATCCAGCGTTGCAACCCCAAAGCCCTCATCTGCTCCCATCATGTCTTCTACTTGTTCATGAGAAACAGAGGCGTATTGGATGAGGAGCTCCGTATAAAATTCCGGATGTGTTTTATTTAACTCATTTGGCATAAGTGCTATGGCTTTTCTAATATCCTCCAGTGATTTTTCTTTCTTTTTTATCGCTTGATATGTGCGTGCGCGCAGGTAATACGCTGCACAGCGATCAATATCTGGTGTTTCTGGTGCTGTATCGTCCTTTTCATCTCTTAAGGATAATCTAGAAAAAATATGGTTTGTGACTTCTTCATATCGTTCTGAAAGGAATTTTAGTTTTAATGTCTCTATCGTTAATTGTGCTTGTAGTTCTGTCTTTTTTTCTGGATTCTCTATCTTCTTTATTGTCTTCGATAGTGCCTTGGTCAATGTTTTTTGCACATAATAGGCGTGGTCAAGTGCAGTGCACAGGTCAGTTGCAACAGGTGTGGAAAAGCTAGATAGTTCGCTCAATATTTCTGGCGCGAGCGCTAAAATACCTTTCTCGTTTAGTTGAGGTAGTAGAGGTTTTTTCTGGTCAAGCTCTGCGAAATCACCGGCAGTTAACTTATCCAGCCCGTTAAGCACATTTAGCTGCTCTGCCGCATATTTGGCTGCTGTTTCAAGCTTTTGTATATTCTCTCTTCCGGCATCATAACGGAGCGCTCTAAGACAGGTGGCAAGGTGTTTATATTGGGCCGTTTTATCCTCTGTTTGCTTAGCATGCTCAACCAGTTTTTTACTGATTAACCCGGCCTTGTCTGAAGCACCTAAATCTATAAGCGATGGTACGATAAATGCTAAAAATTCTGCATCCTCTGGGACCTGAATAGAGAGATCTAATATGCTGTCGCCAAACTTAGTCCAGATTTCTATCACGAGCTGGTTGGCTGCAAAATACTCTCTAGCTAAAAATTTTTGTCTAAAGTTTTCGGTAAGGCTCTCAATTGCTTGTCGATCAATTTTTCTTTGCTCTGCTCGATTCTGTAGGAGAAATTTTAACTGCTTTCTCTGTGCTTCAATGAGCATTTTGCTAAATGGGCCTGCCATGAATGTATTTTTAAAATCCAGTAAGGTCCTATTTGTTAGAGCTGAATATGGGTCTTGGCCAGCAGGATGGTTGTCACCACCTATGGTTTTTCCGCGAAGCTCATGACCTTTCGGCAAGAGTGGGTAAAATGCAGGAGGGGGTGTCGTTGGCATTAGTAGATAAGGAAGTAATAGCTCAGGATTTTTTGTTTCTAGACCTTGTATGATTTCTTGTATGGCTAAGTTTGGAATAAGCGTATCAAGTGCGGGTGGTTTTCCATCTTCATCCAGCATATCGACAGCATTTTCAGGGTGTTTAAATTCAGTTGTTATTCCTTTGAGAACATCTTTTTTATGCTGCTTAAGATATTGGGCTAATAGACCTTCATAGGTCCCATAGCTTCCAGTTACAGATTCTTTTTTAGGCCCTTTTGCTCCGGGATAAAATACAGGGGCATTGGGATTATAAGCATCTGATGAATACGGAATTTGCGTTACTGAATCAGATAAAGTCGTAGCAATGGCTTCTCCCTCATCTCCCATATTGTCCAAGATTTCCTCTATAGCCTCACCTTTTAGTGTTGCTAAGTAATTTTCTAGCGCGTCTTTAAATAGCTTACGATATTCTTCATCTCCAGCGAGTTCTACTATTTGTTCTTCTGTATTTTTTATTTCTTGTGCCATGACGCCTCCTAGGATCTAAGATTAAAGTTTTTGGAATAGTGATATCGTCCGTGACAGGGTAGGGTGTTTGAAATTGTTTGGGTGTTCGTCCCTACAGTTAAAAAAGTACCACATGTTTATCTTATATAGAAGTTAAAAAAACATTAAGGAGATGTATTTTGTATCATCTATTTCCTTGTGTGACGGGAGTGGTATAAAGATAAATTTTTTCTCATTCTTAGACGGTTTATTACAAAAATTTTTGTGT
>JAQSWO010000125.1 GCA_029266595.1 Gammaproteobacteria bacterium | reverse complement strand
GGAAAACTAGACCATGAGATCGCACGTGCTTTAGAAGTCGGTGTAGGCTGTTTTAATGTAGAATCCAAGCCCGAACTCGAACATATTAGTCAGATAGCGTCACAACTTGGCAAAACAGCTTCTATTGCCATTCGCGTCAATCCAAACATAGATGCAGGTACGCATCCTTACATCTCAACCGGCTTAAAAGAAAATAAATTCGGCGTTGATATAAGCGAAGCGCCCCTGCTATATGATCTAGCTGCTAAATTGCCTCACATTAAGGTCATCGGCATTGCCTGCCATATTGGCTCACAACTCACTGAGCTACAGCCCTTTTTAGATGCCTTTGAGAAAGTACATGATCTTTTCTTAAGTCTAAATACAAGAGGATTTCATTTAACGCGTATGGACTGTGGCGGCGGCTTGGGCGTGCGTTATTTAGAGGAAAATCCTCCTTCACCCGCTGAATATGTCACAGAGCTACTGAAGAGGTTATCTGATGATAGTGTGCATCTCATTTTGGAGCCAGGCAGAGCTATTGCTGCCAATGCAGGTATCTTAGTGACCCAAGTTATCTATCTCAAAGAAGCTCTCCACAAAAATTTTGCCATTGTCGATGCTGCGATGAATGACTTACTTCGGCCCGCTCTATATCAAGCCGAACAGGATATTGTTCCTGTAGTGGATGATGATACCTCAGCCTTGCAAGCTTATGATGTTGTTGGACCTGTCTGCGAAACAGGCGATTTTTTAGGCAAGGCACGGCTACTCGCGATTAAACCTAAAGATTTTTTGGCCGTTAGAACTGCGGGTGCTTATGGATTTACTATGAGTTCCAACTATAACTCGCGACCCAGAGCTGCTGAGATCTTGGTGGACGGCAGTACAGTACATGTAATTCGTGAGCGCGAGACAATTGAAACGTTGTTCGCAGGAGAAAAATTAATAGGGGCTATAGCTCCTAACTAAGGATTGCATCATGACCATCCCATTTACCAAAATGCATGGCCTAGGTAACGACTTTGTCGTTATTGATGCCACTCAGCGATCCTTTGCCCTTACGAGCACTCTGATTCGCAAAATGTCAGACCGTCGTTTTGGGATTGGTTTCGATCAATTACTGCTGCTAGAGCCTCCTCAGGAAGAAGGAGTCGATTTTCACTACCGTATTTTTAATTCTGATGGCAGTGAAGTGGGTCAATGCGGCAATGGTGCACGCTGTGCGGGAAAACTAATTGTGGATTCGAAACTCGTACAGAAGTCTATTATTACCTTATCTACAAAAGAGCGGCAGCTCACGGTTGAGGTAAAAGAAAGCGGGCTAGTTTCTGTGAATATGGGCTTACCTAAATTCTCTCCTAAAGATATTCCATTTAATGCCCCACAAGAACAATTGGCTTACCCTCTGGAGCTTGAACATCAAACCTATTTTATCGGTGTTGTGAACTTAGGTAATCCACACATGGTATTAGTGGTCGATGATGTAAGTCAGGTCCCTGTTAAGTCTCTTGGACCTAAGCTTGAATCTCATCCTCGGTTTCCTGAAAAGGTTAATGTTGGATTTATGCAAATTTTGGATAAGGCGCATATCCGGTTAAGAGTCTATGAGAGAGGCGCAGGCGAAACACTAGCCTGTGGAAGTGGCGCATGCGCAGCTATGGCGATTGGGCACAGGCAGAATTTATTAAATGAGCATGTAGAAGTTCAATTGAATGGTGGCAAACTTAACGTTGAGTGGAAGGGAGGTAATGAACCTCTGTGGATGAGTGGCCCCGCAGAAACTGTGTTTAAGGGAGAATGGCTGGGCGAGTAATTGCTCATACATTATTGGCTCGTACTTGGAGATACTGGTTTTTAGGCTTAGAAAAAGATTTTTGGATATGAGCGGTACAATCTATTGAATTTAAAGGGAGGGAATAAAAACACTTCTCCCTTAATTCTCTGGCTCTATCTCAACTTAATGGACGCAAATCCCACATCTTTAATATATAACGCTATAACAAAGTAATGTTCCTAAGTGGCGTTCCTCATGTATACTCGCGCGCCTTAGGTGAAACCTCAGATCGCAACTGTTGATATAATAAGGAACCACCGCGCTGAATGGACTATAATTTATTACTCATCAGTCACATCAAGGAGACAACAGAATGACAAACGTTCTTCGTCAAAAATCAGAAAAAAAATCGGCTACCAAAAAAACTGGTCAGTCCACGGGCCCAATGGGATTCCCTCCTTATGAAGTCAAAAAAGGTGAGGAATATATGAGCAAAGAACAGCTGAAGCATTTTGCTAATATTCTTCAATTATGGGAAAAGCAATTACTTGCAGATAGAGAAGCTACTCTCAATCACATGCAAGATGAGGGTATGAACTTTCCTGATATTTTGGATCGTGCAGCTCTGGAAGAGGAGCATAAACTTGAATGGCAAGCACGTGAAAGAGAACACCGCTTGATTAGAAAAATCAACCAAGCACTCTCGGCTATCCAGCAAGGTGATTATGGCTATTGTGAAGATTGTGGTACAGAGATCGGTATCCGCCGTTTAGAGGCACGCCCAACTGCAACACAGTGTATAGACTGTAAGACGATTCATGAAATCCGTGAAAAACAAACTGGTATTGCTGATTAGCCATTAAATACTATTTAGTGTTTTGCAGGAAGTGTGGTAGTTTCACGGTTTCACTCACAAACAAGGAGTATCTAATCATGTGCAGAAAAATCTTTGCTGGATTTTTTTTCATCCTCGCTTTAGTTATGGGCTTACTGGTTTCTATCCTGCCCCAAGATCAACTAGCTAATCTCTTTTATGTCTCTCGCTTTATCGAGGTCATGATACCTATACTTGGTGTTGGTGCTTTGCTTAAGTACCTGTTTTTTTGCAGCAAAAGCAGCGATAGCAATAAATAAATCGCGGTCATCCCCCCTCCATCTATCCTTTGTTATATATCGAGGGGGGAAGTGTTTCGCACTACCATGCTTCACCAGACCCCTATGCACGCACTCTCTGTCAAAGATTTAAGAAAAACCTATAGAAACAGCGCTCATGCTTTAAAAGGCGTCAGCTTAGATGTGGCTGAGGGTGATTTTTTTGCCTTACTTGGCCCAAATGGCGCGGGGAAAACGACGTTAATAGGCATTGTCAGTTCGCTCATCAATAAAACAGCGGGAGACGTCTTTGTCTTCGGCAATGACCTGTCCAAAGAACCAGAGATTGTTAAATCTCATATTGGTCTTGTCCCGCAAGAATTCAATTGCTCTCCTTTTGAGAAGGTCAAAGATGTCGTTGCCACACAAGCCGGCTTCTATGGACTTTCTCGCAAACTCGCTAATACACAAACAGAGAAATATCTCAAAAAACTACAGCTATGGGAAAAACGAGATGCCACAGCTCGCATGCTTTCTGGTGGTATGAAGCGCCGACTCATGATCGCACGCGCGCTCGTACATGAGCCTAAGCTTTTAATACTGGATGAGCCTACGGCGGGCGTAGATATTGAAATTCGCTTGTCTATGTGGGAACTTCTAAAAGAAATCAACCGAAGCGGCACCACAATCATACTCACCACACACTATTTAGAAGAAGCTGAGCAGCTTTGCAGAAACATCGCCATTATCAATCATGGTGAAATTGTAGAGCATACACAAATGGCAACCTTGCTCAATCAACTCCATGTTGAAACGTTCATAGTCAGTTTACAGAAATCATTTAATACAACGACTAAACTTGAAGGTTATAACTATAAAGTTGTGGACGACCATACGCTAGAGATTGAATTGAGCAATACGCAAAGCATGACACGTTTATTTGAGGATTTGTCTCGAGAGCAGGTTAGTGTATTCAGAATTAGAAACAAGCGGAACCGACTGGAAGAATTATTTGTTAAATTGATTGAGCGCCAGGATGAAGGTAAAACACATGTACCGTGAATACTACATAGGTTTTAAAACGCTTGTCCGAAAAGAAGTTCGGCGCTTTATGAACGTGTGGTTGCAAACAATTCTACCTCCAGCTGTGACCACAACTTTATACTTCATTATCTTTGGTCAGTTGATAGGCGCAAAAATTGGAAGTATCAATAACATTAATTACATCGACTATATTGCCCCAGTCTTGATCATGATGTCCGTGATCACCAATGCCTATGCCAATGTTTCCTCCTCTTTCTTCATGTCCAAAATGTTTAAAAACATAGAAGAATTACTAGTCTCTCCTTTACCCAACT
>JAQSWO010000028.1 GCA_029266595.1 Gammaproteobacteria bacterium | reverse complement strand
ACGCACAAAAGTAATTTCGTGATTGGCATTCAAGCTTTTCCAGGCAATCCCTATGATGGACATACCTTAAAAGCTGCGTTAGACCAGGTAGAGCAATTGGTTGGCCGGCGCCCTGAGGTTTGTTATGCAGATCGTGGTTATCGTGGCCACGATGAAGATCAAACAAAGATTATTATTTCAAGAACAAAAAAATTTATGAAAACAAAAGTCATGCGACAAGCGATGAAAAGACGAAATGCGATTGAACCTGTGATTGGTCATCTCAAATCAGATACGCGATTGGGAAGAAATTACCTAAAAGGTACGCTAGGTGACAAACTAAATGTCATCTTGAGTGGTGCAGGCCATAATTTCCGATTGATCCTCAGGAAACTGAGGCTTTTTTGGCTTCAAATTTTTTACATGCTTTTAATAAATTTATCCGTTTAGAGCCAAAAATAGCCTCATGACTAAAAAATAGTCAGTTATTCAGGTTCGACTAGTTCATCTGCGCTGGCTTCTTCCATAGCTACTTCCGAGCCGCCTTCTGAAGTTGTTGTTATGTCTGAACTCGCATTGCTATCTTCTGGTGTACTACCCGGTGTGCTTAAGGCTAATGCTTCCTCTACATTACCTTCTGACTTTGTTTTTGCTGAGCGTTTCTTTGGTTTGCTGCTTGTAGGCGTAACAGGAGCTTCCTTATTTTTATTATTAGCGGCAGTAATCTCTCTTAATTCCTGTTGTAGTCGTTGAAGGTCTGAATTTAGACAAAATTCGGGGCGGTCAGTGGAAATTTCGGTAAGTAGATTGTTAAGTGCCTCGTTAGCCTGTGCGATTTCCCAAAGAGTGTTCTTCGTGTTCATCTCGGTTCTATCAAAAATATGACCATTAAGACGCTCAACAGGCCCCATAGCTCTAGCAATAGCAGCGGCATCATTAGGTGTCTCCTTGACATCATCAATGGCAGAAGCTGCCTCCTCTATAGCAGATTGAAGCCCATCACGGTAGCCTTTAAGTTCCCTAGCACTCTGTATGAGAGACTTAGAAAGAACTCTAGCTTGTTCAGCATAAGTTTGGAAGTTGTCTCCTATATTCTGGGCGGCGCTTGCTATTACATTGGCACGTGCTGCTGTGTGCTCAGCTTCAGTTATAGCGATATCGGCCTTTTTAACAGCGGTGCTATGCTTGTAGACAGAAGCAATAGCTTTTTCAGCTTTTTTGCTCATTTTAATAACTGCATCAATAGCGCCAAAAATCTTCTGAATATCACTATCCTTAAATTTAGACATGTTCCCTATAACCTTATCGAGGATACCTTGAGCCCTTTTAGCGACCTTATCAGCAGCTTTAGCTTCATCAGTAAGATTTATATGATAGTCGGCAGCTCTATTCGCATCGTTGATAAGCTGCTTAAGGTCTTGTATTTTTCGATTGAGTAATTCTATATAGGCATTACGTTCCGCCTTTTGAACATCTGCGGCAATACTCCGCATATTAGCTATAGTGTTTGTGATTATGTCAATGCTTGCAGTATCGGAAGCTGTGTGACTATGAGTGGTAATTCTGCCAAGTTCAGCAGCTGCTTTAGCGACTTCACTAGCATGCTTAATACTGTCCTTAAGGTCATCAGGTAGATTGCTACGGGCAACAATGCCGTCAGCATAGTTAGCAGCTTGATCAGCGGCTTGAATAGCACGGGCAAGTGTGTTGCTAAAAACGCGCTGGGTAGTTGCACTGGTATGCTCAATAGCACGCTTAGTTTTAGCGATCTGTTTCTCAATTGGGCCCGTATCATTCTCAAGAGCCATGGTAAGCGCTCCAAGGTCCTTAGCAGATTGGGAGATATATTCCGCACCTATAGTAGCCGATTGAGTTTCTCCTGCTCCTGCCTCTGTACCATCTTGGGCAATTTTAGCAGCGATGAGAGCATGATTACGTGTAAGGGAAGCACTTTGAGCTACCTGACTGGCTTCTTGCATCCAGGAAGTAACGATCATCTTCTAGCATTGCGGCTCGCATATTCTCTTCTTTAATGAGTTCGTTAATATCGGAAGAATTATTTTTTTTTGATGGTGTGGTTGGGGTTGGTTTTTGTTTCATTGTTATCGCCTTAAGTGTGTGGTTTTTTTAATCCTGATTTTTTTGCAGCGCTCAATCGACAAATTTACAAAAATTGAAGTCGTATGAATCTGCGAGTTTACATGTCCAACCTTAAGGGAAAATTATTGTTGCATGGAAAAATTTATTGCTGAATTAGAAATTTATAAGAACTGAACCTAAGGACTGCTCTGAGTATTTTGGCGAACAATATGTGAAGAAAAAGCAGGCGAGGCTATGCTCATTGTATTTAGATGGGGAATTATAAAAAGTAGGATATGAAGAATGTCGTGAGCACCTTAACAAGCATCGTAGCTGTCTCCATACTCAAACGCAGAAGCCATACGATCGCATTCGCGTTTGGATAAACCAATGTCAGAGGCAACTTGCCTCCATGACTTCACTGCGATACTTACCTCTTTTATGATTTCTTGGGCTTTCTTTTTTGATAATCTGAAATCTTTAGCGACAGTCATCGCTGTTTCTAGAGAGGCAGAGGTATTATCAAAATCAATGGCCGTTGTCAGAACATGTGCTTTAATATCAATAGGTGTGGGATTTATGTCGTAGGCGGGAGATAACCGCCATCCTTTATATCGCTCATAAACAAAGCCATGATTTCTTAAATGGTCATCGGTATTGGAAATCATGATGGTAAAAACAATACGTCGCCATAGTTCGGCCATATCTTCTTCAGGTGATGTTCCGTTTTGAGCTAAAGCATAAGCCATTTCAAGATAACTATGCTGCTCATTATCCTGTGCGCCAAGCATGCTCATGGCTGAGAGAAAAGGGATACGCTGTCCTTTATCTCTATCAAAGCGTTTAATAATCAAAACAGGGCTTCCAAGGATAGTTTCTAAGCGCCATGAGGGCACATGGATTTTTGCATTTTTCGCCAAGGTCAATGCAACAGCTTCCCATAGGACCACATTGAATTCATCATCTCTTCTTGGGAACTTGGCAATCGCAAGACTGCCATCGTGGTCACGTATCGATGCTTTGGGACGTGCACCACCAAGAGATGATCCAGGTGCCAGTAAGAGTTTTAGGTCTTCTGTGCTTTCATCATCTTCGAGAAAGCGCTCTGTTGCGGATAATAGCTTAGGAAGATATACGAGAGGAGGAATAGCTGTTTTATTCTGAGGGCTTAGAAACACCGCATCGAAAGGCTCAATTGAAAAACGTAGTGCACCTTGACGCGCTTCATCATTGACGCCTAGCAGATAATCCACTTCAAAGAGTGTTGTGGTCGCAGTATGTTTATTTTTGGCTTTGGCTATCTCAGCACGACGCATCAGCACGCGTCCCCAACGATCAGGCGCAGAATCTCCTATTGCGCCAAATACACTCATTCCAGCGCCTGTATGAAAAGCACCTTCAGTGAGACTTAATGCAGGTTCAAGGGCAAATTTTTCAGGATGCGCTAACCATTTTTTATCATACTCAAAAGATGCGCTTTCTCGTGCTCCTCGAATATGAAACCATAATCTTCCAACGCGAATATTCTCATCACCAAGCGAAATCCAAACAATCACTTCTTTATTGCTCATGATGACCACCATTTTTTTTCCTGCCAGGGAACCGTACTCTTTGCGGTAGTTTTTCCTCTTCAAGCTGAATACCTATCAGGTCGTGCGTAGCATCCATCAAATCGCTCAGTCGATCTGTCATGCCTAGTACGAATAGCACGGCTGAATAGCCACCTATGGACGTGGTTGGATCACCTTTTTCAATTTTGCTAATAGTCGCTTTAGATAGGCCAGCACGTTCTGCCATGAGTTGGATTGTGATGCGGCGACGGCGACGAGCATGGTTAATGTTTTTTCCTAACTTGCGTAGTGCTTTTATAACGGGGATTGGTAGATGAACTTGGGCTTTCATTTTTTTAATACACCTTATAAAAAGCGTTATCTGTACATAACGACTAATATAAGATGTGTTAAGTTTTAAATCAAGTTCGGAGGAATGTATGCTTTGGAGAGTGGCATCTTCATTATGCCCGCAGCAATCGGATTGTCTGTGCGGAGCGTGCCTCAATTAGGCTAATGATCTGTTCAATCAGCGAATGACCAGTGAATTCGCCATTTGGCACAGATGCAAGTTTGCGAGCGGCCAACGGTAGCTGTAGCGCTAAGTCTAAGATGCGTTTACGTGTTTGCGCGATGGATAGGCCAGCAGCTTGCGCGAATTGGTCCCAATGCCGTACTTGCACCTCAGCGAATTTATATTTGCTGCCTATTTTCATTGCCATTTTATGCGCCAGGCTTGGATATACAGCAGTCGACAGCGCATCATAGAGTGGCGCTAAAACAGGCGTATTGCTGATGTAAAGCAGGGAGAAATTTTTGGCATGCGCATCATGATTGCCAATCAGCGTATTGAAGATCACATAATCAAGCAGGCGCAACACTTGTGGTGCGCTTGGTCGTGTCACACGTCTTATTGTTGCGATACTTGTTGCTGCTGAGCAATCAAATTGCGTATATGGCCATCAGGCAACAACCCAGCAAAGAATGGCCGTGTGGCACGGTCGCTAAATGGCTGGGATTGGAGAGGTAAAGAATACGATAAGGCCATGGCATCAGGGTGTGTTAGCCACGCAGGGTCGTACCAAAAACTAAGCCGTCCTTCAAGCGAAGTTAACGTGCCTACGTGATTACGAAAGAGCCAAACTTCAAGTTGACGTGCCATGGTCATGATCCCTGGGTGGAACAGGAAGGCCGCTTAGGGTCAGGTCGCCTCCTAATGCTTCGATAACACGTAAGACCTGTTCTAGCCGAAGCGTCGTCTTGCCGGCCTCTAGGTCTACAATAAAGCGCGTACCTACCCCAGCTGCTAGCGCTAACTGTGACTGTGTAAGTCCTAGCTGTTTGCGTCCAGCGCGTAGTGCTTGGCCGAGTTGTTGAGTGGTGCGTATGTTAGTCATGATTTTTCCCGTTCGGGAAATTATTGGCCTCAATCGGCTATTTTGCAAGTTTTTTTACCGATCGGGAAATTATTGATAGAAATTAAGCTTTTTTTTAGAGTTTTTTCCCGCTCGGGAAGAAAAGAGGTGAATAAGTATGCTGGAGCTGGTTATTCCTGTTTGAGAAATCGCTACCGTAAATGAGGCTTACTTCTTAGACGACAGCGATTCGATCTTATTAAGCCAAGTATCAAACCGCTTACATTCTTTGCGGATGGTGGGTAGGCCAATAGCAATCGCAGTTAACGAACCATGTAAGAGTTTTTGATAGCCTTTGTAGTATTCTTGAATGCGTTTGCTAGGTGCCGTCTGAGGGCTATTGTTAATTGGTTCTCACTACAACGCCATTTCTTTTAATAAACCTGCTTCTGTCTGAGGTCCGTTCAGTGTTTTGACCAACTTCCCATCAGGTGAGAATAAAAATGTTACCGGTAATGTTGAGACGTTATTTACACCGAATTTTTCTAAATCAAAGCTCATGAGCATAGGGAAAGTTAGGCCTAATGATTTAGAAAAAGTTGAAATGTCATCGTTTGATAAAGAATCAAAGCTAACACCCAATACAGCAACTTTATCTTGATGATTTTTAGATAGTTTATCGAGTTCAGGTAATTCTTCTAGGCAAGGTTTGCACCATATGGCCCAGTAATTCAAAACTATCCATTTGCCCTTATATTGAGAAATATGAATAGGCTTTTCATTGATGTCCACGCCATCAGGCGAATTTGATTGATTACACCCAGTGAGTCCAACCATTAAAACAGTGGCGGTGAGTAAGATAAGTATAAAATATTTTAGCTTTTCCATTTAATTTATCTCATATTGAGGTTCAGAATAGTGCTTTGTAAGTTTATTTAGACGAAATAATTGATTTTATATCTTTTGCGATGTTAGTTGCATCATGCGGTAGTGTGAATACTCCGTAAAATTGTCCTTGTGGATTCACAAGAATAATCGTTCCACTATGGTCAATCATGTAATGATCCTCTTCCATCACTTTGGCATAAATCACGCTAAGCTCTTGAGTAAGTTTATCTAGTTCTGGTTTACTACCTGTGGCGCCTATAAAGTTGGGATTGAAATTTTTAAGGTAAGTTTGGATGCGTTCGATTGAATCTCTCTCTGGGTCCACCGAAATAAAAATGACTTGTGGCATAGGGTTTTGATGGTCAGCAGCGAGTATTTGATAGGTTTTGTTGAGTGTTGATAGTGTCGTCGGGCAAAGGTCTGGACAATTGGTAAATCCAAAGAAAACTAAAGACCAATGTCCTTTTAGGTTATCGATGGTAAATGGCTGCCCCTTATCATCTGTTAAGTTAAAGGGTGTGATGAGCCGAGGTTGGTTGAATACAGTGGCTGTTTCAGGCTGATGATTGCTGTGCACCATCCCAGTATTTTTGCTAAACCATATGCCGAATAAGAGTGCTAATAACGCAATCGCGATGATAATTGAAAATCTTTGTCGTTTAGCTGCCACAGACGAATCTCCTCTAAGATAGGGTGATAATAAGTCGCGCGCTAGGGTATGAGGGAAGTTGTGTTAAGTCAAGCGCCGCAGCCTTGGGTACGGCGCCTTCGTATTAACTGTATGCTTAAACTTGTTTTCCACCCCCAGCATTCCTTGCTTGTATATTACTTTCGGTTTGATGGCTTGGAGCTAAAGCAGTAGGAGTAGCAGCATGAACTGGAGGAGGAAGTAGGCCACGTTGGCTAAGAAGCTGAGCCTGACTTGTGCTAGATGAAGACAGTGGGGGAAGGCGCTCAATTTCTGCCCTCGTGGAAGTCAAAGCAGCTGCAGGATTGTCAGGCTTAATTTCATCTGGTTTCTGAAAAGCTTGAGTAGCTGCAACATCGCCAGACTCAACTTTATTGTCGGGGCTGTAAAACGTTTGTGGGGAAAAAATACGTGATAATTCATACTGCGTTCGAAGTGAACTAGCAGACACTGGATAACCACGGTCCATACAAGCTTGCATTAAGGTATTTTGTAAAAAATTATACATAATTTCTAAATATTTATGGGCTTCTTCAGCTTGTTGAGGAGTAGCATTGACTAAATATTCATTTAGTTGCCTTACGCCATTAAGTATTTCGGATATGGTTGAATTATTTGGGAGGAGTTCACCTAACATATCCTGTGCAAAGCGATTTGCATCTTCTGACGCGGAGTTTCGGTTAGATGACATGTAAGCCTTAACCAATGCTTGTTTTACCTGCTCACGATCAACAAGGTGGGCTGGAAAATAGCCGGTAATAAGTATGCTGTCAGCAAAAGCAATAGCATCATTTGTTGTATAGGAAAGATTAAGCAACCCGTAGTTAACAAGCGTATTGTATGTAAGTTTGTAAGGAGCCTCAGCAGCGTTAGCCTTAGTGGTGGCGGCCTCAACTGCGGCTTGCGCCCGGGTTATAAGATCTCTTTTATCCTCTTCACTTTCACTTGCCTCTGTTTCAGGTTCTTTGAAGAAGTGTCTTTCTTGTTTAGGAGCCTTTGATTTATTTCTTTCTGTTTTCTTTCGTACTTGATTGGACATTCTTACTTTCCAAGGTAACATTTTTTCTGTATATATTTTTCCATGCTGCTCTATTTTATGGGTTAGTTTACATAAATTAGCCTTATCGAACACAAAACTGGGAGCAATCTTCCAGATTTCCAAGTTGAGTAGGTGCACCTCGTTTGCAAAAGTGAACCCCAAGAATTGCTGTTGTTTTTCAGTTATATTTTGTGTAACAGTGATCAATCGTATGGGGATATAGATTTTGCCTGGTATGGGATTAGCTGGTGGGTCTATGATGAACGAGGCCTCGCCGGCTTGGATGTAATTTTCAAGCTTTCTTGTAGCTGCCTTCTTGCCAGATGCATTTACTTCTTTAAGGGCCGCTAATATTGCCTCCAGAAACTCTTCTTCAGTAGATGGAGATTGTGCCTCAAATTGTGCTGCAGCACGTTTATTGCCGCTTGCTTCGTCTGATGAGCTTGTTTCTCTTCTTCTTTTTGTTGGCATGTTTAAAACCCTCAGTATCATTTGTTATTTTTATGTGTGGATAGCTGGATATTTCTAAGTAATAGATTATGCCTATTGATCCTTAAGGGAGTATTAACACATCAAAATAAACTGATAATTTGCAAATATATTTGTTTTGTACATGTTTTTGTTTATTTTTGAATTAATTTAGATCTGTTTTTGGCTTAGTTAGGGAGAGGAGAAGGTGAATTTCAGAGTAAAAATTTTTGTTTAGAGTTAGGAAATACAAACATGGAAGAAGTCAAGGTATTGTTTGGTAGGGAGTGATCTAAATTTCAGCATTATGATGTTGTTATATCGTTTGCCAAACATCATCTAGTGCATCCCAGCTGATGACTTGCCCACAAGAACGCTTTTGTTTTTGGTTTCCTGCATAGACTAGGAAACTATCTTCGGGCTTTGCATCGGTAAGAGCTTGCCAATATAAAAGTCCTTTAAAAAATTCGTCATTGATTGTTTCGCCTGATTTTACTTCCACAGCAATCAGCCGATTAGCTGTATCAATAATGCAATCGATTTCATGTTTATTTTTTTCCCGCCAAAAATAAAGATGGGGTTCTAGTCCCTGGTTATAGCGATATTTAATAAATTCCGTGATCACAAACCCTTCAAATATTGCGCCTCTGAGATAATGGTTATTGAGTTGTTCTGCCTGCTCTATTTTGAGTAATGAACAGACTAATCCACTGTCATAAAAATATAACTTTGGTGATTTAATCAGTCGCTTGCTGAAATTTTTATAGAACGGAGGTAATAAATAAATAATAAAACTTGCTTCTAAAATAGACAGCCATTCATTCACAGTTTGCCTAGCAATTCCACAATCGTTCGCAAGTTGTGAAATATCTAGCAATTGCCCATGCCTGCCAGCACATAGTCCAATAAAGCGTTTGAATTGGATGAGATTTTGGATATTTGTAATGTTGCGTACATCTTTTTCTAGATAAGTTTGGATGTAATTAGGGTACCAATCAGATGGATATATTTGGCTTTTGTATAGTCTAGGATAAAAACCAGTGAGCAACTGTTCAATATAAGTGCTTTTTAGCTGATGCGCTGCTGTCAGCTCAGATATGCTCAAAGGTAGTAATTTCATTAGCGCAGCACGGCCAGCCAAACTTTGTGTCAGCTTTTCCAGCAAAGTTAAATGTGCTGAGCCAGTTAAAATATATTGTCCTGGGTTATCTCTTGCATCGATTTTAGTTTGTATATAGGAGAATAAGCTGGGCGCGTTTTGTACTTCATCAATGATTATTTTTTCATCATACTGAGCAAGAAAAGCGCGTGGATCAGTCTCAGCGTAATGGCGGTTATCCAGATCTTCTAAAGAGATATAGGTGTAATCAGGAAATGTGAGTTTGGCGAGGGTAGTTTTTCCCGCTTGTCTTGGACCTATCAAGCAAATAATGGGAAAAACTTGAGCAAGTTTTTTTAGTTTATTGCTCTGGTGTCGATGGTAAGGGATGTCGTTTTCATTTGGCATTTGGTAGCTCTTTAGTCATAAAAGGGAATGATTCTTGAAGAAAACACCCAGTTTAGATCTAACACAAGCCATAAATTAAACAATTTTGGACATTTTGACAAGTCAACTTTGCAAAATGTCCAGTTTTTGTTCAGATTTGTTGGACATTTTGACAACTTGACTTGTCAAAATGTCCAATCAATGTGGGTTGTTGAATGAAAATAAATTACAAAATCATAAAATAATGGTCAAAAAGCAACACTACAAACAGCAACATCAGGTAAGTGATGGAATACCAGAAGGTTTTCATGGGTACTTTGGGATCATTGCCAAATTTAAGGCGTATCGCCCAATAGAGAAATCCTGCATTTAATAGCAATGCACCGATTAAATAAATCCAGCTACTCATACCGATGACAAATGGCATCATCGTGACAGCTGTCAGCAAGCAGGTATATAGCAAGACATTCAATTTGGTATAAGCAATGCCATGCGTCACAGGTAGCATAGGTACTTTCGCTTTTTCATAATCCTTTACTCTATGAATCGCCAGCGCCCAAAAATGTGGAGGTGTCCAAACAAAAATAATCAGTAATAGTAGTAAGCCACCAGCGTCCAAATGGCCAGTTACTGCTGTCCAACCTAGCAGAGGTGGCGCTGCGCCGGCTAAGCCGCCAATCACAATATTCTGGGATGTGGCGTGTTTGAGGAATAGCGTATAGATGAGGGCATAACCGACTAGGCTGAAAAATGTAAGTATGGTGGTCAGTAAGTTTGTGACGACGAGCAGGGTGCCTAAGCCAATGATGGCGAGAGAGAGTGCGAATATCAGCGCAGCATGGGGTGAAACTTTTCCTTGAGGAATAGGCCGGCCTTCTGTGCGGTGCATCAGTATATCGATATGCCGGTCTGCGAGGTGGTTGATGACGGCGCCTGCACAAGCCGTCAGCCCTATTCCAATATTTCCAAAAATCAGTATCTGCCACGGCACGGCATAAGGGGTTGCGAGCAGCATACCGACCACTGTTGTGATCAGCATCAGGGCGACAACACGTGGTTTACACAGTTCGTAGTAGGGTCGCCAAACGGCACGATAAGGTAGGGAATTGTTATGTGTGGTCACAGTATTTTTCGATAAAGTTGGTGAAGTAATGTCATAAATTAACGTCAGCTCGGGATAAACACACAGCAAACGCATTAAAATTTCATCTAGCTTATGAATTTGGTTGCAAAAAATAGCTTTTCTAGGGGATCTTTAAAGAAAACACGCTATAACAAATCTGTCTGGAACAGATTTGGGCGTTTGAATGTTTTTATCAAATACCCGCAGGGTGAAAGCCAAGGATGGTTTTCATCAAATACATCTATATACGCTCGGCTGTTTCATCCATGAAACAGAGGGCTTTCTTTTAAATCTCCCATATATCAGCTTAGGATCTGCAGAATTGCTATATTTTTCAGCCATTTAAATGCGTTTGCTCTGAAACAAGAGAGGCTTCTTATCCCGAGCTGACGTTAAATTACCAGGGCTGAGAATAGTGATGACATTATGTAGCACAGAAACGGATATAGGCAACATGCATAATAGTGGGGAGGTTTGTACAGAGGCGTAGTTGTTTAGCCTACTTGGCTATATCCCTAACTGTTTTCATAAGTTCATATGTGGTTCAGTGCTAGGTTGTGGCTTCAGCGAGGCTGGTCCTGCTGTTGATATGTTTGTTGCTTGGACTAGCTTATGACTATCCTCCAAAGGACGAGAGTTACTGCGGCCCCAGTGAGTGCCAGGGGCATCTAAGAGGGCAGCAGAAGCTTTGTCTGGCTGGTCAGCAGGTTGTGCTGTTGTTGTCGTCGTGTTTTTATCTTGCTGTTGCTGTTGCTGTTGCTGTTGCTGTTGCTGTTGCTGTTGCTGTTGCTGTTGCTGTTGCTGTTGCTGTTGCTGCTGATGTTGTAATTGCGGTTTTAGATGATTTTCACTGTTGTATCCTTTATCTACCTTTAGGTCTGATGAATTTTTTATTTTTAAAAGCAGTTGCTCGGGAGGTTCTTGTTCTAAGAGGGATTCTTCAAAACAATAAACCAATATCTGTTGAGTAACTATATAAACAGATACGAGAATTAAAAAGAAAAGTAAGGGAGAAACCCCCATAAAATTAGCACCTGCGTGTATCGATTGTATAGCAGGTGTCAGGAAAGAAGGAGCAGAGGTGCTGAGCAGATCAGGTAAGAAAGTAGAGAAACCCGCAGCTGCTATCCAGAATGAACTATGTAGACATCGAGTGAGAAATCCTGGAATCATTCCTAGTTTATATTTTTTAATGAATTTGTCTGGAGATACAAAAGGAAAGGAAATAATTTCCATAACGGATTCTATAGCTCCCTCGGTCTTAGGAATAAAAACTTGCAGCGCGCCTAAGGGAAATATACAGGCATATATAAAAAATAGAATAGCTTTTGAGATTGTCCACTTTTCTATTTTTTCTTCTTCTATTTGTGAGATGTGTTTTATTAAACTCACATATTTTTTAAGCTTTGGAAAAATAGCTTTGTGTTTATCAGGTATTGTTGGGCTAGTGTCATAAACTGCACCATGTAAGCATTGAATGGTGAATGCATATTTTTTTAAATTTTGAGTAATTAAATGAATTTTTTTATTTTTCGGTATTTTACCAAATATTCTTTCTACATCTCCTTCGAGCTCTAATTGTTGGGAGAGTTTTATAAGGTCCTCCACAATTAACTCATAAGAGGTTTCTTGAGCGCCAAAAATGTCCAATAATGATTGTAGGTTCTCCGTTAGTGTTTTTGATGGATTTTTATCATTATTATAAGTGGCATTACGAGAAAATTTATTTCTTAAAACTGTTTTAAAATTTTCTTTGAGGCATGTTGCCTCATAATGATCAGTATGAGATGATAGAATTAATTTATAAGTCTCCTCAGACCATCTTTCAAGACCATATGTAGTACCCTTACAGGCAAAAGATAGATATGAATGGTGTTGGCTATTTATAATGGGCCGGAGCTGCGCTATGTCATTTTTTAACCAATAACCATAAAAAATACCACCGATTTCGACTAGCATTAGATTCCATTTATCTGGAATTGCTTTTCTGATGAGTGACGTATAATTTTGATGATGTGTAATTTCTTGTTTTAGATGGTCATTTTTAGCGTCTTCGAGTTGTATTCCCCCAAGATAATAATAGTCTCTCTCAACACCATATCTGTCGTTTTTAAATCGCTGTGCTTCTGATCCGGCAAGTTTATGCTTTTCAGATCGCACTACTTGTACCTGTTGCACTGCTTCATCTTCATCCTCTTTGTTATCTTTATCTTTATCTTTGTCGTTTTGAAATGACTGTTGAGATTTCAGCTTGGCCAAGCTATGACTTTTAGGTGGTTTAGCTGGTATTGTTTCTGGCTTCTTTATCTGTTTACCTGATTCTAATAGTGCTGTTTTACCTTCTTCTGGTTCTGCAGTACTACTAAACTGATTTTGAATGGAACCTCTAAGAGATTCTTTTTGGAGCATAGAGTTTTGGAGGGGAGGGAGGTTTTGAATTATTTCTTCTTCATGTATTCCGGGGGGCGTTGTAGTTTTTATTTCTTCCATTATAGTTCTCCTCTGAGATTCTCAATCGGTAGAAATCACTGAGCATACAACATCCATTATGGCTCATTTAAAAATTATTGCATCTCAATCGCTGTCCATCATCTGAGAGCCCATACGTAATCGTGTTGCGAGATCATATAGCTTGGAAGTGACAATAATATACTCAAGGAGATTTTCGGTAAAGCTGATAGAGCAATGTCACGATCACTAAGACTAGTACCGCAGCAACGCCATTATGTAGCACAGCGACTGATATAGGCAACACCCACACGATATTCGCAATACCTAGACTGAGCTGAAGCGCTAAGATAGCCAATAATACCCAGCCTGTAGCGCGTAGTCCTCGCGAGAAGAGTAAAGAAATTCCCAACAGTCCCAAATACGTTGCCGTGATAAATGCACCGTAGCGATGTGTCATTTGAATGGTGACGCGTGCTGTTGTATCTAAGACACCGCCTTCATAGTTGACACCTATAGGGTGAAAGAGGTCAAAGGCGCGTTGGAAGTCCATGGTTGGAAATAGATTCCCATGACAACCTGGAAAATCCAAACACACGATGGCTGCGTAGTTAGTGCTTGTCCATGCGCCTAAAAAGATTTGTATCATAAGGATGATCAATCCAAGTATCACCCAAGGCTTAAACTTGGGATTAACGTGTACATAAGGCGGATGAGGACGCGTCGCTAGTGTGAGATAGCCCAATAACCCCGTAATGATCATCCCACCTAACAAATGTGACGTGACAATCAGTGGCAGCACTAACCACGTGACCGTCCACATGCCGAGTAATGCTTGAAAGGCTACAAATAAGACCAAGAAGATAGGGATACCGACAGGTTGGTTAGCATAATGACGCCTGCGTCGTACAGCCCATATGGCTAGTACCGCGATGATCAAACCCAGTATGCCAGCGACATAGCGATGCACCATTTCCTTCCAAGCTTTAGCTGGTTCAACAGCTTGCTTATAAGTGGACTCTGCATGGGCGATTTCGGTAGGCGTATTGGGAACAGTGAGATGGCCGTAGCATCCTGGCCAATCTGGACATCCTAAACCCGCATCAGTTAAACGCGTATACGCACCCAGCATCACAACGGCCAGTGCGAGCAATAAAGCAATGAGGGAGAGTCTAAAATAAGCAGGCGATAGCATGGCGTTTATCCTTTATCCAATTTTTGAAAGTTTGAGTAAACGGCTGAGGTCTTTGAAGATATCCATGGGAGGTGTTCCATGGGGGTACATCATCATAACATTCCCTAAAGGATCAACCAGAAAAATGGCATTTTGCATACTTCGTGTTGAGGGATTGGTAGCGATAAAGCGTTGCCATGCATCTTGTGAAACCACAAAGTGTAAAGTTCCTGGGAAATCTAATCTAAGCGCATTCTGTAAATATTGGCCAGACGTTGCAGGAGAAAAAGTAAGAATAGCGCGCACTACCCTGCGACTGTCTTTGCCCGTCGCTGTTCTAATTTGTCGCATATAGTACAGGTTTTTGTCGCATGAACCATTAGACTTTTTTGTATACTCTGCTCCTGTGGTCGATTGAGTATTCGAACCCTCATCTACTGCTTTGTATGCTGTGGTTTTATGCTCCGTTCCCCCTTTAATTTCCTCTATATTAGCGGGTTTTGAAAGAGGCTTATTGTTACTTTCATTAGAATAGGAGGATTTTTTTGGTATGATATTCGCTTCAGTATCACAGCTTCCCGCCGTGTGTGCATATAAGATTAACCACTTTCCCTTCCATGTTTTTTGAGATACGGCTTGTCCTCCTTTGTCTTTCAGCGCAAGCGTGGAGAAATCCAGAGGTGGGGAGATCAATGTGCCGCGATTAGTGGTGTGAGTAGAGAGGGGATCTTTTTCTTTAGCCAAAAAGAAAGCGATAAGTAGGGGTACAGTGAAGAGTAGTATAAGAATAGTGATGAGTATGGTAGGTCGCTTGGGCATGTCTTTCTTTGTGTAATAGGGTTGGAATGCATTTTTTTTATATGATTGTTGCAAGGAGCTTGCGAAAAATTTTTATATCTGGACTGCTAATTTAAGGTACTTTTTTGCCTGAGAGCGCTATGGATAAGCGCTTCATAATACTCGTCGTTGCGAGAAGCGATAGCGATGCGCGGCAATCCAGGAAAACTATAAATCCCTGGATCTTTAAGGTGGGTCACCAGGGCCTCAGGACTTCACTGCCTTAGGGTTATACCAGTTAGCTAAATCTTGCCATTCTTTATACTTAATACAATAAAAATAATAACCAGCACCAGCACAAATGTAAACCACTGCACTGCATAACCCAAGTGTTTATTGGGCGATAAATTGGTAGATTGCCAATATATAACAAATCTCTAACTCTGAATTTGTATGCTAAATTAATGACAAGCTAGAAATTTTATTGAGTTGTATGAGTTGAAAACATATAATATTTTAAATCATATGACTCATGTTTTGTAAGGAGACGCAAGATTGAGCTATAAATAAGTTACAAAGTGAGGGTTAAAAATGAAATATCCCGCCAGTGAGTCTTCCACCATAGAATTTAAACAAGAGATACCATCAAATGAAAAAATCATTAAAACTATTGTTGGGTTTTGCAATCAGCATGGCGGCCGTTTAATTATTGGTGTTGCGGATGATGGAGTGGTCTATGGTATTGACCCTCATAAAGCAGAAGAAATGATGGAATA
>JAQSWO010000124.1 GCA_029266595.1 Gammaproteobacteria bacterium | reverse complement strand
TCTCCCCATTCCCACAGTCCTCTGTGGGAATGCATACTAGACACTGTTCACCTCTACAATAACATGTAGAATAGCGCCTCTTTATTAATCTGGCTTCACATACTATGGAACACCGAAAATATTTTGGCACAGACGGCATAAGAGGCTGTGTGGGTGCATCTCTGATCAATCCAGAATTCATGCTCAGGCTAGGCTGGGCTGCTGGTAAAGTACTAAGCGGTCAACAAAATGGCGCTAAAGTACTGATTGGAAAGGACACACGAATTTCAGGCTATATGCTGGAATCTGCCTTAGAAGCAGGTCTCTCCGCAGCAGGGATGGACATTCAACTGCTAGGGCCTATGCCAACTCCTGCCATTGCCTACCTCACACGCACCTTCCGCGCTCAAGCCGGTATTGTTATCAGCGCTTCCCATAACCCCTATCAAGACAACGGAATCAAAATATTCTCCACCCAAGGCACTAAAATTCCTTCCAGCGTTGAACAAGCCATAGAATTAGCTTTAGAAAAGCCTATGTCCACTGTGGATTCCTCCAAGCTAGGTAAAGCCTCGCGCGTTCATGATGCGCCTGGTAGATATATAGAATTCTGCAAGAGCACCGTTCCCAACCATCTTACACTCAATGGGCTAAAAATTGTCATAGACTGTGCACACGGCGCTACCTACCACATTGCCCCCCACGTTTTCAGAGAACTAGGGGCAAAAGTAACCACTTACGGCGTTGAGCCTAACGGTTTAAACATTAACCAGGGTTGCGGCTCTACACAGCCAGAAACCCTAAAAGAAAAGGTCATATCTGGAGGTGCACACCTCGGCATTGCGTTTGACGGTGATGGTGATCGATTAATTATGGTGGATCACAAAGGCGACATCATTGATGGCGATGAATTGCTTTTTATTATGGCACGCAACTATAAAGAAAAAGAACGTTTAAAAGGTGGGGTTGTCGGTACCATTATGAGCAATTTAGGGCTGGAAGAGGCTTTACAGTCACTCGGCATAGCATTTGTTCGGACACCCGTCGGAGATCGCTATGTGATGGAACAGCTCAAAGCATCTGGTTGGTTATTAGGTGGCGAACCTTCTGGACATATCGTACATTTAGGGCTCACTACAACAGGCGACGGTATTATTTCCGCACTGCAAATCCTCCGTATCATGCTAGAAAGCGAGCACAATCTACATGAACTCAAATCAGATTTAAAAAAAATCCCGCAAATATTAATTAATGTTCCTGTCAAACACCCTATCCTGCTAGAAAAAAACACATCCATTCAATCCGCATTAGCAAAAATTGAGAAAAAACTAGGTCATACAGGCCGTGTTTTACTTCGCGCATCTGGCACCGAACCACTCATCCGCGTGATGCTAGAAGGTGAGGATAAGGAACAAATTATCTTATTGGCCAATGAGTTGGCCGATGTAGTTGGGCAACAATAAATTTTTATGTATAGTCATCATAAGATCTTTAAGTTTCCATTAGGACGATAATTAATGAAACCTCATTTATCTATATCTGTCTTAGAAAAAATCACGCTCTTTATGTGCCTACTTTCTTGTCTTATTATGCCTTCACTTGCACTAGCAGATAAATTTGCATCAGATGCCAGCTATAGCGTTTGCTTCACACCAGGTGGAGAATGCGCAACAAGAATTGTCAACCAAATCAATAAAGCAGAACACCGCATACAAGTACTGGCCTATAGTTTCACCAACAAATCCATTGCCAGTGCTCTGGTAAAAGCAAAACATAGAGGGGTAAATGTAGAAGTGATTCTGGACAAAACCCAATCTTCGCAGGAAAAATATAGCTCATCTACTTATCTACATAATGCTGGCATTCCAATTTGGATTGACCATATGCCCACCATCTCACACAATAAAGTCATGATCATTGATGGGAAGACCACCATCACGGGCAGCTTTAATTTCACGCAATCAGCACAAAAGAAAAATGCGGAGAACGTACTGATTATTCACGACAAAGATTTAACAGAAAAATATATGGCCAATTGGGAAAAAAGAAGATCTGCCTCAATGACACTGAAGCATTACAAAACATCTCAGCAAGCCAATCAGATTATCAAAAACGTGGATCAAATAGAAAAATCATTGACAAAGCTATTTCAATAAAATCAGATCTATATCCATTCTGCATTTAAAATGCTAGCTTCTAGCATTTTTAAGTAGAATCTTTTTAAACTTAATACCTTCAAAAGCGGGTGGTATAAAATTATAAGGAAAAAATATCATATGGAAGAAGAATCTATATCATTTGATGTTTTAATCGTAGGCGCAGGACCAGCAGGACTCTCGGCTGCTATTCGCCTCGCGCAACACACACAAGGACAAACCACTCCCCCCACCATTTGTGTCATAGAAAAAGGATCAGAAGTGGGGGCACATATTTTATCTGGCGCCGTATTAAACCCAAAAGCATTAAGCGAACTGCTACTAGACTGGGAAACTCTAGATGCTCCACTCTTAACACCGGTCACTGAAGATCACTTTCTTTTCCTTACCAAAAATAAATCTTTTAAACTCCGCACTCCTCCCTCTATGAATAATGAGGGAAACTACATTATTAGCCTAGGCAAATTATGTAAATTTTTAGCAAAACATGCAGAAATGCTTGGTATACAAATCTTCCCCGGATTTCCTGGTCATACATTATTGTATGATAAGCAAGATAAAGTTTGTGGCGTAAAAACCAATGATAGTGGGCGTAATAAAGATGGTACCCCTGGTAATAATTTTCGACCAGGAATTAATATTTATGCAAAACAAACCATATTGGCAGAAGGTTGCCGTGGTTCTTTAAGTAAGGCTGTGATAAAAAAATTTCAACTTGATAAAGACTGTGATCCTCAAACTTATGGTTTGGGTATTAAAGAAATATGGGAAATCGATCAAACACAATATCGCCCTGGGAAAGTTGTGCATAGCATTGGTTGGCCACTAAATAGCAAAACATATGGTGGTTCATTTTTATATCATATAGAAGATCAGAAAATTGCGGTTGGATTTGTTACTGGGATGGATTACCAAAATCCTTATCTAGACCCCTATGAAGAATTTCAGCGTTTCAAAACACATCCAGTTATTGCGCCTATATTTAAAAATGCTACACGCATTGCTTATGGTGCACGCACAATAAGTGAAGGCGGCTTACAATCCATACCTGGTTTGATTTTTCCGGGGGGATTATTGGTAGGTGACGCGGCAGGATTTCTCAACGTCCCCGCCATTAAAGGCATACATACTAGTATGAAATCTGCCATGTTAGCTGCTGATGCTATTTTCGAACAACTGTATTATTTAGAACAAGATCCTAAAATTCCTATAGAGGATTATGAGAGAAAAATAGAACTCTCCTGGATATATGACGAACTGCATCAAGCTCGTAATATACGCCCTGCTTTTCGTTGGGGGCTTTGGACAGGCCTAGCCTATGCAGCATTAGACACCTATGTGCTCAAAGGTAAAGCACCTTGGACGTTAAAATATCATCGCTCTGATCACCAAACGTTAAAAAAAGCAAAAAAATGCAAGCCTATTCGTTATCCTAAACACGATGGCAAAGTCACCTTTCATAAACTAGATTCAGTTTACTTATCAAATACACAACATAGAGAAAATGAGCCTTGTCATCTTGTGCTACGTCACCCCGAAATTGCGATTGCCGTGAATTTAAAAGAATATGCTGCACCTGAAACGCGTTATTGTCCTGCAGGTGTTTATGAAATTATTCAGAAAGACGGGCAACCTACCCTACAAATTAATGCCGCCAATTGTGTACATTGCAAAGCGTGTGATATTAAAGACCCAGAACAAAATATTAATTGGGTGACGCCGGAAGGCGGAAGTGGGCCTAATTATGAGGATATGTAGTTCAGCCTCTTAACGATCGCGATTCTGAACACTGTGAAAGATCTTCTTGGACTGATGCCAAAACAGCGAGAGCTTTCACAGTATTCAGAATGACGGGTATTAATAAATTTATTTGCATCGGCCATATTCCTTTATGAATAGGAATTTGCCTAAATGATGATTTATCAATTCCTTGGCTTACCTGCACAAATACCTTACAACGACTGCCACGATTATATATTACGCCATCGAAAGCCAGCAAAAGGTGGAAACCCTCGCTGGGAGCCAATTGATTTAGGCGGCGGCGATGCGAAGCTAGTCGATACTTTAGCAAAACACACTACGGAGAAAGACAAAAAAAGCGTATGGG
>JAQSWO010000123.1 GCA_029266595.1 Gammaproteobacteria bacterium | reverse complement strand
AATATCAATAAATAATCTTTTTTGAAATGAATTGGGCTCGTTAAAGGAAATTGCTTGGGCAATTTCTAGTAAATTTTCAGACACATTTTTAGTTGCACGTAAAGCTTGCAATAACCTGTTTTGCGATGAAGCAGTGCTAGTTGAAATTGGGCGATGATTCTTTTCATGAATGGCTTCAAAAGCATCAATGGCAATTTTTGCACTTTTCCCCCAAGAAAACTTCTTTGCTTGTTCTAGAGCATGTTCTTTAAGAGATTGCTGAAATGATAAATCTGTCAGTGTTTTTGTGATTTTATTAGCTATTGATTGTGGGGAGTGTGGGTCAAACAGTGCGTCTGCTCTGCCAATCACTTCAGGCAGACTAGATAAATTTCCGGCAATCGTTGCAGCGCCACAGGCCATTGCTTCTAGTGCAGGTAAACCAAATCCTTCATGCCAGGAAGGGAAAATGAATAAATCACAACTGTTGTAGAGTAGTACTAAATCTTTCTCTGGTACGTGACCGGTAAAGATTACATCTTGTGAATTTAGCTTTTTTGAAGCGCATTCATTTTTGAGTATGACTCTTTGATGATCTTCTATGACGCATACTATGACCAATTGATATTTTTTTTGTAGCTCATGTGGGAGTAATGAAAAAGCTTGGATGAGACCACTTATATTTTTTCTAGGATCAATCCCGCCTGCGTATAAAATAAATGGCTTGATTATTCCATATGTCTGACATACAGATTTTTTGGTTTGTGCGTCCACATCTATAGGTTGAAAATGAGGATCGGCAGCGGTTGAAACATTGATGACCATTTCTTCAGATGCATTGAGATATTCTATTGCTTCATTACGAGAGGAGTCAGAAATGGCTAGGTAAAGTTGTGTACGGCGAAGATGGTCTAATTTTTGCTCATACCAATGTTGGAGTATAGGATTTTTAAGATAGATCTCTCTATGTAAGAGTGGAATAAGGTCATAAAGCGTCGTGCTGGTGATGAGCGAGGGTTCTTGGGTGCCAATACTTGTTACCGCATCATCTACAAAGCCTTCAAATAAGCTGCTGATGTGTACGATGTCTGGTTTTAAACTAGCTAGAAATGCTTCTCTCAATTTTTGTGCGACGCTCGTCCGTGACGCATTTGCGAGATTTATGCCTGCAATGGAAGGAAAGGGATGCCAGACGCGAATATTTTCTTGTGGCAGTAAATTGTCTAATTCAAAACGAATATAGTTAATGGCTTCGGGAAAGGATCCATTGAGTGCAATTAAAACTTCATGATGTTTGGCATTTTCTATCAGTGCTTTAGTAAATGATAAGCTGTAGCGACCGATGCCTCTTTTCATATGAGTGGCTTGGGCGCCTTGTAGGTCTATTATTATTTTCATAAATCATCCATTTTAAGAAGTATCGTTGTCTATTTTAGTCAGTTTCTCGTAAATGATTTTGACCGAGGGGGGATAGAGCGCCCAATTAATTTCTTCTTTCTTAAGAATTTCATTCGTTTTTTGATCATTGTGTTTTTGAAAAGAAGTATGGGGGGTGGAATGAGCCTGATAAAAATTCGACAAACGTGCTTTTGCTATTGGAAAATGAGATGTTGCTCGGAGTATTATTTTTTTTAATTTAGGCTTTCGAGCTGTGAAACGTATTGCCTCCCGCAGTATCTTTTTTAGAATATTGCGTAAAGAGGAGAGAAAATGATGACTGTGCATGTCTGTTGCGTTCTCTAATTTTGGACAGAAATAGCCGTAGGATTAGTAAAAACTCTATCGTCCTCAACCAAGTATTGGACCGTTTGCACTTCAATAATAATGAGGTCAATAAGGCCTGAATTTTTTATGGAGTGTAAGGTATTTGAAGGTATAAAAAACGAATTACCTGTTCTTGCGAGTGTGGATATTTCTCCGTAAGTTATCTCTGCGGTACCACTGGCAATGGTCCACTGTTCATCTTTATGTTGATGGGCATGTAATGGAATTGTGCAGCCTGGTTTCACAGTGATACGTTTGACCTTGAAATGGCTGTTTTCCTCTAATATGGTATAAATGCCCCAAGATTTTTGGATGGTTGTATGTAGTTTATAAGCAGAGTGCCCGCTATCTTTTAGTTTATCGACAATGTGTTTAACGTCTTGTGAGCGAGACCGATCGGCAACAAGCAGCGCATCTGGTGTGTCCACAATAATCAAATTTTTAATGCCTACAGCGCCGATGATTCGATTGTGACTTTGAACATAGCAATTAGAAACATCATATAGCAAGGCTTCTCCTACTACTGAATTAGCATTGCTGTCGACGTCTTTGAGCTCACCAAAGGCATCCCAGCTGCCAATATCTGTCCATTTAATATCGCAAGGAACAACAGCGATGTTGGAAGATTTTTCCATAATTGCACAATCAATAGAAATATTAGGTGTGTTTTTGAAAGTGGCTGGGTCTAGTTCTAATTGGCTAAAGTGGTGATCGGCAGATTCAGCTAATTGAGAAACATTGATGCATTCTTGTACTGTCTCGATGATATTGGGCGCATGTGTTTTAAATTCTGCCAGCATAGTTTGGGCCTGGAAGCAAAATAGGCCTGCGTTCCAAAGATAATTTCCTGCAGCTATATATTGTTCGGCAAGCCTGCGATTGGGTTTCTCAACAAAGCGTTTGACTTCGTGTTGGTCATGTTCGATATAGCCGTAACCTGTTTCTGGTCCGCTGGGTGTGATGCCAAATGTGACGATTTTGTTTTGTTTGGCCAGTTGCTTTGCTTGCAAGACAGCTTCTGAAAAGGCGGCTTTGTCATCAATTAGGTGGTCTGCAGTCAGTACCAGTAAAATGGCCTTGGGCCCATGTTTTTTCTCAATATATAAGGTTGCGGCAGCAATGGCTGCTGCGGTGTTTCTGCCTTCTGATTCTAAGATATAGGAAGTGGGGATTTTGTTTTGATTGATGACTCTATATTCTTCTTCAGACTTGAAATAAAACTCACGATTGGTCACTGTCAGAATTTCTGTAACATCAGAGAGATAGGCCGCACGCTTAAAGGCTTTTTGGAGTAGGGTCTCTCCGTCTGAGAGTTTCATAAAGGGCTTGGGATGATGTTGCCTGGAGATTGGCCAAAGCCGTGATCCGGCACCGCCAGATAGAATAACGGGTATGAGCGGCGTCGATATTGGGTGATGAACAGCTGTCATGTATCTCACTTCAAATTTTAGATTAGTTATTGTGCTGCCAGCATCTTGGGAAGCAGTATCTTAGAGGGGCAGTGTATACGTGATTGTTTGTGCTATGGTAAGCTTTTTTGCATTAGGCGTGCAGTCTTTTAGATAGCAGCCTGATCCCGTGAGAAGCAAGCAAAAATTGCAATTATTGAATCATGATAAATCATTTTTTGCAATGATTAAGGGGGTATTGTTGGCCAGTATCCCTTCATTAAAAGCAGGTCTTAAATGCAAAAGAATCCATTAGTTACTGCCATTGTAGATGTAGTCGCTACCCTAAAGCGTATATCTCTTGTAGGGATGCTGGGTTGGCAAGACGTGCGCCAGCGCTACCAAAGGTCAGCCTTAGGGCCATTTTGGTTGACCATCAGTATGGGTGTCATGATTGGCACTATCGGTATTGTCTTTGGTCAAATTTTCAAATCTCCTGTGCGTGAATTTTTGCCCTTTCTGGCAGTAGGTATTATCGTTTGGGGATATATTTCTTCTATGATTAATGATGCTTGCTCGGGATTCATTGCGGCAGAGGGAATGTTAAAGCAATTACCTATTCCTATGTTTACGCATATTTTGCGTTTAGTTTGGCGAAATATTTTAATTTTGGGGCATAATGTTGTGATCCTTCCGCTAGTATTTTTAGCTGTTGGTAAGCCACTGAGCTGGATGGTACTGTGGGTTATTCCCGGCTTATTGCTGGTTACTTTGAACTTAACTTGGCTGTCGTTGGTTGTGGGTGTGCTTTCTGCAAGGTATCGTGATCTTCCTCCGATTATTAATAGCATCATTCAGGTAGTGTTTTATTTGACGCCTATCATATGGATGCCAAGTTTATTACCTGGACGAAGTGCATTGTATCTGCTTGATTTGAACCCTGCTTATCATTTGCTGGAGGTGGTTCGCGCGCCCTTATTGGGAGATATGCCTAGCATGATGAGTTGGTGGGTGTTGTCAGCGATGGCATTACTTGGTTGTTTTTTGACCTTGCTATTTTATGGTCGTTATAAGCGGCGTATTGCTTATTGGTTATGAGACCGCATTTTCTGAAGAAAGATTATGGCACTGATAGAACTGAAAAATACTTGCATCGATTTTCC
>JAQSWO010000122.1 GCA_029266595.1 Gammaproteobacteria bacterium | reverse complement strand
GTCTACATGCTAGAGCTTCCGCTAAATTAGTGCACTTATCCAGCCGGTATGGCAGCCATATTGAAATCATTAAGAATGAACAAGTCGTTAATGGAAAGAGCATTATGGGCGTGATGATGTTAGCCGCATCAAAGGGAACTGAAATTGAGTTATCTGTGACAGGTGAAGATGAGTTAGATGCTATGGCAGCATTAGAAGCACTGATTGAAAATAGATTTGGAGAGGCAGAGTAGATTTAAAATCTACCACGACTCTGATCGAAAACATAACGACACATTTGGAGACAAGAAATTTATGACAGCAATAAAAGGTGATGAACACAAAGGAACAGGTTTAGAACTATTAGTAGCACCACCACCCTTACCAGAAGAGAAAACGAGAGATTTGCCACAGCAAAAAGCGCCTAAGAAACGCAGTAAAATCACTTTTCTCGCGCTTCCTGCTTTGATTGTTGCCTATTTATGGAATTCTAGTCAAATAGCTGCAAAGCAAAGAGAAATTATTGATATTGCCAAAGAAAAGATAGTCGGTGATCTACATATCATAGGAGATAATCCAGGAGAGAGGGTTTCTGTATATAATAATTTTCTAGAGAAATATAAAGAAAGTCTTGTTTCTGAAGATTTAGTAGAAATTCACATGAATCTGGCAATGGAGTTTGTTAACTATGCTAAATATATGGCAACGCTTAATAGAGATAAAGAGGTTGAAGATGCTTATCGCTCTGCGATAGAAAGTTATAAAGTTATCTTGGAAGAAGTTAATTTTTATAATTTAGGAATCAAATTAAAACTAGAAGAGGAAAAATACATCGAACGCCTCTATTCTAAATCAGTACAAATGCTAGAAGGCATAGAAGCTTTCAAAGAGGAACAAGCCTCAAAAGGAATGCTTTTGGAAGATTCGTTTTTAAGGTTAGAGGCAGATCAATTACCTCAACGAAATGGTTGGTTTAATAATCATGATGACTCTGCAAATCAACAAAATGATTGGATTCATAATAATGATGAGCCTGCAAAACCTCGTTCGCTGACTTCTGGGCAATGAAAAAATGTCTTTTGCAATAGATCACCGCCTTGCCGAGCATGGGAAAAATGGTCAGCTTTTAGACCATCTTTGTGAGGAGCGGTAGCGACGGGGCAATCCAGAAAAAAATCTAACACTTCCGTAGGACCCTCCGGGAATATATATGTTCCTGGATTGCTTCGCAAAACCCGCTCGCAAAGACGAGCTGGTTCTTAATTTCATACCTATATGAAGGGTCATAACAACATAGTTGATCCAGAAAAAGCGCAATATACGCATAGTATGAGAGCGCTTCAGAAAATGCCCGTTTCTATCTAAAGACTGAGCTGTTACTGTTTTTTTTACCTCTCTTTTTTACCTATAACTTTCCGATCAAAATCGACGAGATGTGCTTTATTGTCCTCAATCCAAACATTCAGCAGCGCTTTGGCGACAGATGCTAGAGGCACAGCGAAAAAGACACCCCAAAACCCCCACAATGCACCAAATATCAAGATAGCGATAATCACCGCAAGCGGGTGAATTTTCATGGTTCCAGAAAATAATAACGGAGCTAGCACGTTACCATCTAGCACCATAATAATGAAATACACAATCGACAGATAAGCAAAATGTATATCAAAACCCCACTGCAGATACCCCACAATCAATACAGGTATGGTGACAATAACCACTCCGACGTAAGGAACTAAGACTGACAAGCTTACAATCACACCTAACAAAATGGCGTAATTCAATCCAAAAATCAAAAAAGCAGCTGTTGCTGCAACCCAAACGATAATAATCTCAAGAATTTTGGCACGAATATAGTTTGCAATTTGATCGTTCACCTCACCCCAGACATGCTTGATTAGCTGGCGTTTTTGAGGAAGAAAAGCCGAAAACCATCGCAAAATTTCATCACGATCTTTAACAAAAAAATAGACCATCAAAGGCACCAGAACGAGATAAACGACCAGCATCATCGTGCCAGAAATAGTAGAAAGGGAGAATGATAAGACGAAATTTCCCAGCCGAGAAAAGTCAGATTGAAAGACTGCAATCCAGCGCTGCACTTGCTCCCTTGAGATATATGTCGGATATTCCTGAGAAATTGATATCACAAACACTTCTAATTTTTTGATTTTTTGTGGCAGGTCGTTAATTAAGGCCGACAACTGCTCCCAAAGCAATGGCAACAATATAAATGACGCTAGGACGAGCAAGCTGAAAAACACCACGAAAACTAGATTTACCGCCAACGCATGCGAAAATTTCCATTTCTCTAAACGACTAACCATTCCTTGAAGCAAATAGGCAAAAACAATGCTGACAAAAACCGGCGCTAGGAGTTTTCCTAATAGCCAAAAAATCAAAATAACAAAAACTATTAACAACGCCAAGCCACCTAGCTCGGTACCCACAAAGCGGCGTTGAAACCAACCTGAAATGGATCGCATCATTATGATAATTGCCTATTCAAAGAAATCATATGGAAAGCTACATCTATCGCATCTTTACCCTTATGTCCATGTGCGCCGCCGACCCTATCCAGCGCCTGTGCTAAATTTTCTGTCGTTAATACGCCAAAAATGACAGGAAGATCGTACTGTAACATGACACTTTGGCATCCAGTACTTACCTGATCACAGACATAATCATAATGCGTGGTCTCTCCTCTAATCACAGCGCCTAATGCAACAATTGCGTCGTATCCGCCTGCTTTAGCCAACTTCTGCACAATAAAGGGAATTTCTATCGCACCTGGTACGGAGATGACGAGCGGCTGGTCATTGGGCACCAATTCAGCGAATCTTTCTTGAGCACCCGCAAGTAACTTATCCGTCACAACTTTATTAAAGCGACTGATAACGATTGCGATGTTCGGGGCTGGATCTAAAGTTCTTTGGTCTGACATAAAATCAAAACTCCATTAAAGGCCATTATTCCCATCTAGGAGCACATAAATGTTACTAAGCATGGCTAAGCTCCAGGGTGTAAAGAAGGAATATATATGCCCTATCCCACCAATGACAATAAATGTCCTAATTTTTCACGTTTCGTCTTAAGATAATGCCTGTTTTTATCATTCGGTTTCATTTCTATCGCTTCCCTAATCGCGACATCAATACCGTAGCGAGAGATCCCCACAATTTTTTTGGGATTGTTCGTCAGCAAGCGAATACGCTCTACGCCCAATTGTTTGAGAATTTGCGCGCCAATCCCATAGTCTCTTTGATCCGCTGAAAACCCAAGGGAATGATTGGCCTCAACCGTGTCCATTCCGCTATCTTGTAGTGCATAAGCTTTTATTTTATTGATCAAGCCTATGCCACGGCCTTCTTGATTCATATAAAGAAGAACGCCTCCTTCCTCACTGATTTTATTGAGCGAATATGCCAGCTGCCAGCCGCAATCACAACGAACAGAACCTAAAACATCCCCAGTTAAACACTGTGAATGTATACGCACCAATGTAGGTTTATCTTTGCGAATCTCACCCGAAATCAAGGCAACATGCTGAACGCCATCTAGGATATTTTCATAGACTTTGATACGTGTATTTGAATTTTCCTCAATGGGTAAAAACGCTGAAGCCTTTTCTTCAACTAAATTCTCATGATTAATGCGATAAGTAATTAAATCAGCAATAGATAATAAAGGGAGATCATGCTGTGCTGCGATTTTCTCTAGGTCATCCATTCTCGCCATGGTGCCATCTTCATTGAGTATTTCACAGAGTACCGCCGCATGCGAAAATCCTGCCAAAGATGCCAAATCAACGCCAGCTTCTGTATGGCCCGCACGGCTTAATACTCCTCCTTTAGTTGCTCTCAATGGGAAGATATGACCCGGGGAACAAATATCATCAGCGGAGCTATTAGGATGGGCCGCAACGCGTATGGTTTGCGCCCTATCTGCTGTCGAAATACCAGTAGACACACCTTCTCGAGCTTCTATAGAAACGGTAAACGGTGTACCGTGCTGAGAACCATTTTTTTTCACCATCATTGGAAGTTCAAGACGATCCGCAATTTCTGAAGAGATGGGCATACACACTAAGCCACGACCGTAACGTGTCATGAAATTAATTGCTTCTGGCGTCACTTTATCCGCAGCTATAATGAAATCGCCTTCATTTTCACGATCTTCATCATCAACGACAATCACAAATTTCCCTTCCTTGAAAGCAGTCAGGGCTTTTTCAACAGCAAGCAAAGCCTTATTATTTTGAAGTGTATTTTTATCTTTTTTATTAATGATGTATAAATCGTTTTTCATGAAAATTCTCCATAACTCGCTATTCTCAATAGTTACCATTTTGAACGCGAAGTGAAGGGTTTGTAAACTCAAGATAACCCTAGATACAACTTAGTTTGTTTAGCAACTAATTTAGCAAAATAATCAAATTCCACATTCACATAATCTCCTGCTTCCAATTCAGAAAGATTCGTCTTGGCTAATGTCTCAGGAATCAGCATGATATCAAATACATCCTTTTCAACATTATTCAGTGTCAAGCTAACACCATTAATCGCAACCGAACCTTTGGGAACGATAAAAGCAAAAGCTTCAAGATGCACTCCCGAAAAACTTAACTGCGTGTACTCAGACAAGACATTTTTTTTCTTTAGCAAACAAGTCTGATCAACGTGTCCTGTCACTAAATGACCATTCAAACGGTCATTTAAGCAGATAGAACGCTCTAAATTAACACGGTCTCCTTCAACTAACCTTCCCGCACGCGTACAAGCCAAAGTCTCAGGTGAAAGGTCGCAAAAGAAACTATCTTGCAAAATATCGGTTACTGTCAAACAAGCACCATCAACAGCAATGCTCTCTCCTCTTTCTAATCGCTCATAAGTGGAAGTAATGCAAAATCGAACACCTTGGGCTGTTTTTTTTATTTCTTTGAGGTATCCGCAATCGCTGATATATCCACTAAACATATTTTTACCCTCAAATATCCTCTGTTTTTACTAATACATCTCCATTTTGCTCTAACTTTCCTGCTAAATACTTAAGACGTGCTTCATGTTGAATACGTTCCCGATAGCTGTTAAACACATTGATTAAGTTTTTGTCGTCAGCATTAAAATGATCTTCTAATGCTGCTCGGCTAATCATACAACGAATAATTTTGTCTCTATCTTTGCCTATGAAAACAACCACTTCATGCTGATCATCATAACGCTCCGTTGATTCAGCAAATATCAATTGACGACAATCCACCATACCAAGTACCCCTAGT
>JAQSWO010000121.1 GCA_029266595.1 Gammaproteobacteria bacterium | reverse complement strand
TGTTAGGTATTTCAGTGGCTGCGGCGCCAGCCGCTTTAGCGCTGGGAGGTCTTTTGCTCTTAGGTGTATGGGTTGATATTATTTATCGCGCAGCCATCAGCGAAATTGCTTCACAGAATTCATCCACTCATAAAGCAACACAGTATTCGCCTAGCTTTCGTCCACCGTCAGGTCATACTCCTGTGTATGCACCAAGCCCAAGTCAACAAGTAGTGCAACCACAACCATCTACCACTCTTAGTTGCCGTTAGTCCGAAGGATTGCGAACGTTGCTAATTAATGTTGAATCTAAGAAAAATACGAGTGTTCGATGGCATAGCAGGCCTTGCATTGCTCGGTTACGGGCTGAGCATCTTGCGGGGGTAAGATAGTGGAACTGCCTCAAGAAAAAAAAGCAAAAGAGGTGCAACCACATGCCTCTTCCGGTGCTGTTAAGCAGGATGAAGCTGCCTTACCAGAAAATGTGAAGGGTATTCTTGCAGAGCCAAAGTTAATGGCTCAGTTCAGTGATACACAACTTTTTGACATTCTTGCGCAAACTTCTAGCAAATCTTTCCTTATTTTTGCGGAGCATTGTGGCAATCACCTCGACAAGCTCACCCCAGAGCTATTTTTGAGGTTAGTTAAAGAATATAGCCTTTTGAGTGATCTCGAGACTAAAAAATCCCTTGCTGTTAGGTATATTGGCTGATATTACTTGAAGTAACGCAGTCAGCGAAATTGCTTCAAAGAATTCATCTGCTCATAAACCAACAAAGTATTCACCTACCTTTCGTTCGCCGTCAGACCATATTCCTCTGTGTGCACCAATTCAGAGCCAACAAGTAGTACAATCACCCACCCCCACTGACCATTCTTGGTGTTGCTAATTTGAGGACCGCATAGGTACGTCAACTAAACATAACTACTACCCCTAACTATCACTCTTATGAGCTGCACCATAAATTAGAGAGTTACATTTAATTTAAAGTATCGTTTCCAATAAGAGCCTAAGAAAATATGCGATTGATCTGTTATTGGAAGGGTCCATCTGAAAAGCAGTAATTGGATGATTTTTTGCGTAGATTTTATTCATATTTCAGTATTTTAGACATTCCCTCTCCCAATGGAAGAGGGTTTTCTAAATATTCTAATATGATCGTTAAAATTGCATATGTATGTTGTACTGCCCCTCCTTTCAAAAGCAAAAAACGGTAAATCCATATTCTTTAAGAAAGGCATCTTCCTTTCCATCACTGCAAGTTATGATAGCTGTAATCTGTAATAGATCACCCCTTGTTTAAAGTGAGAAAAATGGCCAGCTTTTGGACCGTCTTTGCGAGGAGCGATAGCGACGCGGCAAGCTAGGAAATCAGCAGCGCTGCTGATTTGTTCGAGTTTTACCTCCGAACTATAAAAATCTGGACAATTGCTTCGCAAAACTCGCTCGCAAAGACGAGTTGGTTATTAAGTTGATACCTATATGAAGGGCCATAACAACATAGTTGATCCAGAAGCGCAACATACACCATAGCATGAGAGCACTCAAAAAGCATTTTCCTCTCAAAAGATGTCCGTTTCTATCTAGGGAATGAGCTGTTACTGAGAGCTAGACCAGCGCTGCCTCTGCCGATACGTAGTCAAGCCCTAAACTATCTGACACTGCTTTATACATCACTTTTCCTGCATGTACATTTAGACCATTAAGCAGATGCTTATCTTCTGCTAAGGCTCTTTTATAGCCTTTATTTGCCAGGCTGATAATGTAAGGTAAAGTGGCATTGTTCAGAGCAAAAGTTGAAGTTCTGGGCACCGCACCTGGCATATTGGTCACACAGTAGTGAACAACCCCTTCTTCTACATAGGTTGGTTGATCGTGTGAGGTGGGTCGACTGGTTTCAAAGCATCCACCCTGATCAATCGCAATATCAACAATCACTGCGCCTGAATGCATCCGCTTTAACATGTCTCTGGTTACAAGTTTGGGTGCAGATTTACCTGGGATCAGTACAGCACCAATGACTAAATCAGCAGTTGAGACCTGGTGTGCGATGGCTGCTTTAGTGGCAAAAATAGTGTTAATTTGAGCGCCAAACTGCATGTCTAGCTCTTGCAGCCTAACCAATGAGTTGTCCAAAATTGTAACTTTCGCACCTAACCCCATGGCCATACGCGCAGCATTAACACCTGCAACCCCTCCGCCTATTACCACTACTCGAGCTGATTCCACACCTGGTACGCCACCAAGTAAAACTCCTCGCCCACCACGTACTTTTTCTAAGGCATGCGCGCCTGCTTGTATTGATAGACGACCAGCTACTTCGCTCATAGGTGCTAATAGTGGGAGCCCGCCTCTGTCGCTTGTCACCGTCTCGTAGGCAATAGCTGTACACTTAGATTTCAGCAATGCTTCTGTTTGCGCTCTGTCTGCAGCCAGATGTAGATAGGTGAATAGAACTTGACCTTCTCTAAGCTGCTCGCATTCTGTTAATTGAGGTTCTTTGACTTTTACGACCATCTCAGCACGTTTGAAAATCTCCGTTGCTGTTTGGATAATTTCAGCCCCAACAGCTTGGTAATCTGCGTCATGGCATTCAATGCCCCTACCAGCATCGGTTTCAACGATGACTTGATGTCCTTGAGCAATAAGCTCGTGAACAGAATTGGGAGACATTCCTACACGAAACTCACCCTTTTTAATTTCTTTAGGTACACCAATTAACATGTTTGTTTTACTCCTTAAATTAACGTAGTTGTGAAAATGCGAATGTTAGCTGAGTTTTTTAAATATTTCTCTATTCTGTCACCTTGGGCTTGCGAAGGATCTTTCACTACATTCAGGATGAAGAGGATGGCGTGGGTTGAACAGGTATAATAGCCTGTTCTAACTGCGGCAATATGGTAAATAAATCTCCAACCAATCCATAATCCGCTATTTCAAAAATGGGCGCATCAGGATCTTTATTAATGGCAACAATGATTTTGCTGTCTTTCATCCCAGCCAGATGTTGTACCGCACCTGATATTCCGATTGCAATATAAAGTTCAGGCGCAACTACCCTACCCGTTTGGCCCACTTGCCACTCATTAGGCGCGAAGCCAGCATCGACTGCTGCACGAGAAGCACCCAGTGCTGCATTAAGGTAAGTGGCAATGTTTTCTAGCAATTTAAAGTTTTCAGCACTCTGTAGGCCTCTACCCCCAGAAATCACAACGCGTGCTTCTCCGAGGTCTGGCCGTTCAGAAGGGGTGCGTGTCATAGAAACTCGCTGGCTTTGCGTATTTTCTATAACAGCATCTATTGTTTGAATGGATGCGCGTGCATTGCCTTGAACGGCTGGCTCAAATGCTGTGGAGCGAATAGTGAGTATTTGTATTTTATCCAGGCTTCTTTGCGTAACCAGTGCGTTGCCGGCATAAATCGGGCGGGTCACCGTGTCGGATGAGTGAATTTCTATTACATCTGATAGTTGTGCTACATCTAGTAGTGCAGCCACTCTTGGCATAAGATTTTTGCCAAAACTTGTGCTGGCGGCCAATATATGTGTGAAGCTTTCTGATTGTAAGGTAATTAATTGCGCGAGGTTTTCTGGCAGCCCATCTTTGTAAGCTGCATGATCGGCAAGCAATATATGGGAAACGCCATCTATTTCAGAGACTGTATTAGCTATGCTCGTACAATGATGACCGACTACAAAAACGGTTATTCGATCTGATAACTGGCTAGCTGCAGTAATTGCCCTTAATGTAGCTATGTTTAGGTTAGCATTGTCGTGCTCTGCAATCACTAATACTTTGGTTTCTTTTATCATTGTTCACCTAAAAGTTTATTCTTCGGCATGAAAGCGCGATAAAAGCGATCATCCGCAGTATCTTTGCCTAAAAATGGCCAAGTTTCCATTGTGACTGGAAAATTTTCGCCAAAACCTTCCATTGTCAATGGAAGGTTTGAAATATAACCTTCCATTGCTAATGGAGATTTCTCAATATGCCCATCACACACGCGTTGCTTAAACTAATCATTGCTGATCAAGCTGAAGAGCATAACCTACCTTCTGATTATATTCCCAGAAGAATCGAATCTACGCTGGCTCAAGCTTCTCACAACAAAGAAATTACAGTACTTCTTGGCATGCGTCGTTCAGGAAAATCTGTTTTGCTCCATTATATGAGACAACAAAATGCAGAATCTGACTATTATTTTAATTTCGAAGATGAAAGGCTCATTGACTTTAGTGTCGATGATTTTCAGATGCTGCAAGAAGCATTAATAGAATTATTTGGCTTACAAAAAACCTCTGCACACGACAAAAATTGAAAGGAAGGTTGTTTCTGATAGAGGATTTGATGTAACCCACTGATAATTCATATAAAATTCTTTTTCCGACCAAAGAA
>JAQSWO010000027.1 GCA_029266595.1 Gammaproteobacteria bacterium | reverse complement strand
TTGGTGTCTCAGATTCAACCTTTACACCAGATCATTCGCGCTATGGGCCTGCCGCTACTCGCAGTAGAGGGTGTAGAGGCAGATGATGTGATCGCCACCTTGGTAGCTCAAGCAGTTGAGCAAGGCCAGTCGGTACTAATTTCTACAGGAGATAAAGATATCGCTCAGCTGGTGTCTCCTCAGGTTACTTTGGTGAATACCATGACGGGTGTGGTGATGGATGAGGCAGGTGTATTGGAGAAATTTGGTGTGCCGCCCCAGCGCATTGTTGATTATTTAACGTTAATGGGAGATTCCGTCGATAACATTCCTGGAGTGCCTAATGTTGGACCTAAGACAGCGGTGAAGTGGTTGAACCAATATGGCTCCTTGGAGGGTGTTATTGCTCATGCTCATGAAGTGAAGGGAAAGGTGGGAGAAAGCCTGCGTGATAGTTTGTCAGGCTTACAGCTCTCCCATGATTTGGTGAAGCTTAAATCGGATGTCGAACTGCCGTGTGCTTTAGATGATTTGGTGAGGCATGATTCGGACCGTGATGCCTTACGTGAATTTTTCAAAGAGATGGAGTTTAAAACTTGGTTGAAAGCCCTATTGGATGATTCTCAGCATCAAGCCACCACCAATGAGGTAGATTATCAGGCCATACTCACTAAAGAAGCTTTTACTGAATGGATGGCGAAGCTGTCTGACGCAGAGGTATTTGCCTTTGATACTGATACCACTATCGTCAATGTAATGGAGGCTCGTTTGGTGGGAGTGTCATTTTCTGTAAAGGCGGGGGAAGCTGCTTATGTGCCGTTGGCGCATGACTATATAGATGCGCCAGAACAGATACCGCTAGATTGGGTCTTGGCGCAGCTTAAGCTGATTTTCCGAGATAAAGATAAGGTTATGGTGGGCCAGAATCTTAAATATGATTTAAGCATATTGGGAAATGTAGGTTTAGAGGTGAAGAATCAACTGCGTGACACTATGTTGATTTCCTACGTTTTGGACGCCTCTGCTAATCGTCATGATATGGATACCTTGGCTTTGAAGCATTTAGGAAAGCGAACAATTTCTTTTGAAGAAGTAGCAGGTAAGGGAGCAAAGCAGCTCACATTCAACCAGATTGCCTTGGAACAAGCAGTCCCTTATGCGGCAGAAGATGCTGACATCACTTTACAGCTTTATGAGACATTATGGCCAGAGATTGAGGAGAACCATATTTTAAAGCAGGTGCTGGAAACAGTAGAGTTTCCGCTGGTGCGGGCCCTATCTCATGTAGAGAGAAATGGGGTGATGATAGATAAGCAAATGCTCGATGAGCAGAGTCGTGAATTGGGTCAACGTATACTCGCGTACCAAGAGAAGGCTTACCAGTTGGCGGGTGGTATGTTTAACCTATCTTCTCCTAAGCAACTTCAGCAGATTCTGTATGAAAAGCTAGGACTGCCTGTGCTCAGCAAAACACCGACGGGTGTACCTTCGACAGCGGAGGATGTCTTACAGGAGCTTGCTGTCGACTATCCCTTGCCTGCGGTGATTTTGGCGTATCGGGGATTGAGTAAACTCAAGTCTACGTATACAGATGCGCTGCCACAGCAAATTTGCATCAGAACAGGCAGAATACACACATCTTATAATCAAGCAGTGACAGCTACGGGCCGACTATCCTCGACTAATCCCAATTTGCAAAATATTCCTATTCGTACCGAAGAGGGAAGAAAGGTTAGAAAAGCGTTTATCGCGCCGTCTGGTTATAAGATTGTTTCCGCAGATTATTCTCAGATAGAGTTGAGAATTATGGCGCATTTGTCTGGGGACGAAGGACTGCTAAAGGCGTTTGCGGATGACCTAGATGTGCATTCAGCCACAGCGTCAGAAGTTTTTGGAACACCATTAGAGGATGTGACCGCTGATCAACGTCGTCATGCTAAGGCTATTAATTTTGGCCTGATTTATGGAATGTCTTCTTATGGCTTAGCCAAACAATTGCAAGTGGATAGGCAGGTTGCGCAGTCATATATTGATCGATATTTTAAGCGTTATCCTAGCGTGCATGATTATATGGAGCGTATTCGAGAGCAGGCGAGAACCCAGGGTTATGTAGAGACTTTGTTAGGTAGACGGTTGGGTATTCCAGAGATTAATAGCCCTAATGGCGCTAGACGTAAAGCTGCGGAACGGGCTGCTATTAATGCGCCAATGCAAGGCACAGCGGCAGATATTATTAAAATTGCCATGGTCGCGCTGGATGACTGGTTATCTTCTACAGTTATTAAGGCGAAGATGATTATGCAAGTGCATGATGAGTTGGTGTTTGAAGTTGAAGAAAGTGTTGTTCCCAAGTTAATCAAGCAGGTTGATAAAATGATGTCCAGCGCAATGAAGCTAAAAGTTCCCTTGAAGGTTGATGTAAACGTGGGAGACAGTTGGGGGAGATAAACTAATCTAATTATTTGAATATTTTAATTTTTTTGAAATTTTATAGTGATAGTGGGCTATAGTTAATATTAAGAAAAAGAGAAGGTATATTCATGTTAGCCCTGGAGGTCGATATCTCTTCTAATTTGAATAGGAGATAAGAAAATGAAAATGAACTATAAAATAGATTTAGTCGAAAATGGTTGCTTAGATGCTGTAGTGAATGGACTTCGCGTCTCTCTGCCTACTGATCCTGGCCTTTATAGATTTCAGAAGGATGGAGTTTATGTTCATATGTCACATGGAGCACGAGAGAATATGCCTATGCATGCTATAAATGAAGCGAGTTTTATGTTTATGCCACAGTTATCGTCGGATGAATAAAAAATTTAGGGAATGGTTTTTGACTTCCCTTTTTATATTAGAGGCCTTTCAATATTTGAATAATATCCTGTTTTGAATGCCTTAAGTCACCCCATACGTCTTTTACGGGAATTATGGAGGGAGGTTGGTGTATGTTATTTCACCACGCATTATAACATCGAGGGTTAAGACTCCCCATTGTCTTGAAGAGTCTATCTTCTTCTATTGCTTCTTAAGCGACCCTATAAATTTATTTTTTTAGTCTAATTTTAAGTTTTTTCTACTATAATTGATCTTGCTATATAGAAAAGGTAATGGATTTTATTATCCAGACCTCGGTGTGTTTTTTTGATGGAGTTTAGAAAATGAAGACGAACTATGAAATAGAATTAATCGAAGATAATCGTTTGAATAATGTAGTTGGTGGAAAAGATGGCTTTCCTCCTACGATTCCTAATGATCCCGGACTTTATAGGCTTGATCAGCATGGAAATGTTTATGTTCGCATGCCAAATGCCGCAGCTGAAAATATGCCTGAGCATGCTATAGATGCAGCGGGTTTTTTGTTTATACCAAAGTAGCAGTTAATCACCAACGGCGTTTCAGCTTCTTTTAAAGTGTCATCAGCTATGTTTTGATTTCTCCCTCTCATTCCCATGGTTTTCCTCCGTGGGAATGTAGAGCTGCGCCGTCTAATGTAAAACTCTCTTATTCTGAGATTCCTGGGTGGAAATGCCTAAAGTCCCTTTGGAAGGCTACCTTTCATTTTATTTAACATTTTCATCATTCCGCCCCCTTTCATTTTTTTCATCATTTTCTGCATCTGTAGGAATTTTTTCAACAGCTGATTGATGTCTTGTATCTGTGTGCCTGAGCCCATAGCGATACGTCGTTTGCGGGAGCCGTTGATGAGATCGGTGTATTTTCTTTCGTCAGGCGTCATAGAGTCGATGATCACTCCCATTTTCTTGAAGAGCTTGTCATCTACTGCTTTTTGAGCCGCAGCAGGGAGTTGGTTCATGCCAGGAATTTTACTCATAATGTTGGCCATGCCACCCATGTTCTGCATTTCTTGAAGCTGAGAACGAAAATCCTCTAGGGTGAATTCTTGGCCTTGGTGGATCTTTTTGGCAAGCCGTGCCGCCTTATCCTGATCAATCTTGCGATTGGCTTCTTCTACTAGAGAAAGAATGTCTCCCATGCCGAGTATGCGTGAAGCAACTCTATCGGGGTGAAAGATTTCTAACGCTTCTATTTTTTCACCTTCACCCATAAATTTAACGGGTTTACCGGTAATATGCCGGATAGATAGCGCTGCACCCCCTCTGGCGTCACCATCTGTTTTGGTAAGAACTATGCCTGTAAGTGCTAAGGCATCGTTAAAAGCTTTAGCGGTATGGGCGGCGTCCTGGCCAGTCATGCTATCAACCACAAACAATGTTTCTATGGGATTTATGGCTGAATGAATTTGTTTGGCTTCGGTCATCATTTCGTCATCAATATGGAGACGGCCAGCGGTATCAATAATTAAAACATCGACGAATTTCTTCTTGGCTTCAGCCAGTGCATTTTTTGCAATGGTTAATGGTACTTCAGAGGGAGAGGCTGTGTGGTAATGCGCTTTGACTTGTCCTGCCAGTGTTTGCAGTTGATCCATAGCAGCAGGGCGGTAGACGTCAGTGCTGGCCAACATTACGTTTTTTTTAGCTCTGATTTTGAGGAAGTGGGCCAACTTGGCGGTTGTGGTAGTTTTGCCTGAACCTTGTAAACCGACCATGAGGATAACCGCTGGAGGCTGAGTTCTGAGGTTGAGGTCAGATGTCTCTGCGCCTAAGGTATCGACTAAGGCATCATGAACGATTTTGACAAAGACTTCTCCTGGTTTCAGGCTACGAATCACTTCTTGACCGACGGCTTTTGTGCGTACGGTTTCTACAAAGTTTGTGACAACAGGCAGGGCGACGTCGGCGTCTATTAGAGTATTGCGTACTTCTTTGAGTGTTTCTTGGATGTTTTCATCGGTGAGGCGGCCTTTGCCAGATAGTTTTCTGAGTGTGTTGCTTAACTTGTTTGTGAGTGTGTCGAACATGTTTCGGTCACTTTTGTGGGTGGTGGAGAGGGCGGACTTATATACACATTTAAATCCATTACCTTCAAAAGCGAGCAGTATATACGCATCCTTTGGTGTGTTCTACCTTGCTTTACTATAGTGAATAAGCCGTTTCTTGAGGTAACATCCTACTTTATTCCTGAGACGGAGAGATAGGACAGGATTACCCTTATGCACACACTACTGATGGTAGCTGCTCTCACATGCTATATATTAGGCGCCTGCTTGCAAGGATTGCGTCTTTCTGGTCGTTTGTCTAGATATTATCCAGCGTTGCTTATCTTAGCTATTTTGGCGTTTAGCACACATGGGTATTGGCTCTATGGTGGTATAGATTTACGAGGGGGCCAAATACCGATCTTCAATTTATCTTCTTTGGCCATTTGGCTGCTGGTATTGTTTGCAGGTTTGATGAGTATTAAGCGCCCAGTTGAAAATCTTTTTATATTTATTTTTCCATTAGCCGCCTTATCTATCGTGTTAGTATGGCAGTTTCCTGAATATCATCTATTACATATTGGTGGAGAAACACGGCAGCTGGTACATGTTTTGTCTGCTGCCAGTGCATTCGCTGTAATGTGTGCAGCTGCGTTGCAAGCCGGGTTGTTGGCGGTGCAAAATGATTTGCTACGGCATCAGCGTGTGGGGCGTTTAGTAAATGGATTGCCTCCGCTAGAGGTGATGGAGCGTCTATTATTTCAAATGATATGGATAGGGTTCTTTATACTGACGTGGATGCTAGTCAGTAGTTTTTACTCATTTGATCATTTGTTTTTACCCCCGCTATTACAAAAAATTTTATTAACCCTCGCAAGTTGGGTGGTATTTGCTGCGTTATTGTGCGGGAGATATTTTTTAGGATGGCGAGGACGAAAAGTTGTGTATGGTACGCTAACAGGATTTTTTCTGTTGATTGTCATTTACTTCGGTAGTCAACTTATCCCCACTTTATTCATAGGACTTTTATCTTGAGTATTACATTTCTAGTTGTGTCATTAATATTATTAATATTATTTTCAAGTTTTTCTTCTGCTGCTGAAACCGCCATGATGGCTTTAAATCGTTATAGATTACGCCATTTGGTTAAGAAAAAACATAAAGCAGCTGTTAGGATAGCTGACTTGCTGAAACAGCCGGATAAACTATTGGCTACTATTTTAATTGGTAATACGCTTGCCAATATGTTGGCCTCTGCAATTACCACAATTTTGGCATTGCATTTTTTTGGAGAACTGGCTGTACTTCCCATTACATTATTACTTGCTTTATGCGTGTTGATTTTTGGTGAGATCACACCTAAAACCTTGGCTGTGTTATATCCAGAGCGCATTGCTTTTCTTACTTCTTGGCCATTATTGCTTTTGATGAAGATATCTTACCCATTAGTATGGTTTACGAGTATGTTTGTAAATGGCTTTTTGCTTATCTTTCGTATTAAAGTTGGAGAAAAACGTACTGATGATCTAACGGGGGAAGAGGTGCGTACGCTCGTGTATGAGTCGGCTAGTCAGCTAGCGATGAGCTCAAAAAGTATGATGCTAGGCGTGCTAGACTTAGGTGGTGTCACGGTGTATGACATTAAGGTGCCCAAAAATGATGTAAAAGGCATTAATATTGATGAATCTTGGGAAAATATTTTGGCTCAACTAGCCACAGCAGAGCACACGCGACTGCCTATTTATAGTGGTAGTATTGATAATGTCAAAGGTATGCTGCATCTGAAAAAAGCTTTAAACCTCGCGGCTAAAAATAAGTTGGATAAAAAATCTTTGTTGAAAATTGCGGAAGAGGTTTATTTTATTTTAGAAAGCACCTCGCTTAATACTCAATTATTAAATTTTAGACAGCAGAAAAAAAGAATTGGATTAGTCGTTGATGAATATGGTGATATTGAAGGCTTAGTAACGCTAGAAGATATTTTAGAAGAAATTGTTGGAGAATTTACTACAGATGTATCAGAGACGCATAAAAAGATTACTCGCGATAAAGATGGTAGTTTTATTGTGGATGGTAGTATTACGATTAGAGAACTAAATCGTCGCATGCAATGGCAGTTTTCTACAACAGGCCCTGTTACGTTAAGTGGTATGATTATCGAATATTTAGAAACCATCCCTGATGCCTGTCTCTGTTTAACTTTAGAGGAGTATCACATAGAAGTTATGCAGGTAGAGGAAAATATGGTGAAGAAGGCGCGAGTTTGGGCGGTAGATGTTAAGAACTAGGTAGCCTTAACCCTTTTTGCTCTTGACTTTTGGAGCCTTGGCTGACAAATTGAAAGTGTCTACTTCAATTAGCAAGGAACTGTCATGTATAAACGAGAAATTTCCTCTGTCATTCAAAGATTAGCCGGACTTTACCCTATTATTGGTATAACAGGCCCCAGACAGTCCGGAAAAACGACCATTGCTAAATTTTTGTTTCCAACATTGCCTTATGTATCCCTAGAAAATCTTGATGTCAGGTTACAGGCAGAACAAGACCCGAGAGCCTTCCTTAATCTTTATCAAGATGGTGCTATTTTTGATGAAGTGCAGAACGTACCAACACTTCTGTCATATCTTCAAGGAGTCGTAGACGAAGATCCCAAAAAAGGGCGTTATGTTATTACGGGATCTCAAAATTTTGCTTTAAGTTCAAGTATTGCTCAGTCCCTGCCTGGTAGAATTGGAATGATGACTCTGTTACCTCTTAGCTTATTTGAAATTCAGTCAGAAATGGAAACATCTGCAAGTATTTTTAAAGGCGGATATCCTGGACTCCATCAATCGCAAATGCAGCCTATGGATTTTTATCCCAGCTATATTCAGACTTATATTGAGCGAGACGTTAGACAGCTTAAAGGTATTGAGAACCTAGGCCGTTTTCAAATATTTCTAAAGCTTTGTGCTGGACGTATTGGTCAGCTCATTAACTTCTCTTCTCTTGCGCAAGATGCAGGTATTTCGCATACCACTGCTAGAGAGTGGCTAACTGTACTTGAAGCAAGCTACATATTATTTACTTTGCAGCCTTATTATCAAAACTTTAACAAACGCCTCATGAAAATGCCAAAAATGTATTTTTATGATACAGGGCTTGCATGTGCGCTTTTAGGTTTAGAAAAAGAGGCACAAATTGAAACGCATTATTTAAAAGGTTCTCTGTTTGAAAATCTTGTGGTATTAGAGATTTTAAAGGGTCGTATGAATAACCGATTGTCACCAAATTTATATTTTTGGCGCGATCGAACAGGACATGAAGTTGATTTAATCGGTGAGTGGGGCGGTCATATTCATGCTATGGAAATAAAGTATGGTGCTACTTTTCAAGAATCCTATGGTAAAAATTTAAAATATTTTATGCAATTATCTGGAGAAAAAGGAAAAGAAAAATCAACCTTTGCCTATCTTATTTATACCGGATCACAAGAAGGAAGCTATAGGGATATTTCTCTAACGCCCATCAATAAAATTCACGAAAAAATATTGAATTCCTAAAACTGCTCGCTTTTTAAATGCTGGCTTTTTCAGTATAGTCCAAAATAATCTTGACGTAAGCGTAAATATTGTGCAGAATCCGCAGTCACGAGGTTTGATCTCCGCGCCGATTTGTAGCCTTGCTTGCAGGCGCGATATAAATGTAGCTAAAATTATTTGAGGTGATGATCATGAGCAAATTTAACTGTATATATAAGAACCACAAAACTCTTGTATTCCCTTCTGCTTCTTCCTCGCATTTCTTTTTATCCCAATTCTTGATGTCGATGTGATACCTGCTTTATCTAGGCTCGGATTTTTTATGTCCGCAGCTAGCATAAAGCAGGTCTGTTTTCCCTAACGTATTTCCTTATTCCAAATATTTTCTGGTGAGCTTTTTTAAGCTCAATGGGCCGCTCTTTGCCTCTCAAAACTAGATTTGTGTTTAAGCACCGGAGAACATCAATGTCAGAAACTATATCTATAAAATCTCAAGATGATTGTACCGCTAGTTTTGCTACATGCAGTATTCATGCAGGTGTGAGTCCTGATCCTACAACGGGCGCGGTACTGACGCCCATTTTTCAGACAACTACTTATAGACAAGAAGGTGTTGGGCAACACAAAGGATATACCTATTCTAGGAGTGGGAACCCCACGGTATCAGCTTTGGAGAAAAAGTTAAGGGATCTAGAGAAAGTTGAGGGTGCTGTATGTTTTTCAACAGGTATGGCGGCAACAACGGCATTGCTCCTGACACTGTTAAAAAGCGGTGACCATATTATATGTTCTGATGTGGTTTATGGTGGAACAGTGCGTCTGCTACGTGAAGTTCTAACAAAATTTAATCTCTCTACAACGTATGTGGATACCTCAAATCTAGAGGCCGTTCAGTCTGCTGTAACAGAAAATACCAAATTAATTTTTATTGAGACGCCTGCAAATCCAACATTAAAGTTAACAGATATTGCTGCGGTTGCGGATATTGCGCATAAAAATAATTGTTTATTAGTGGTCGACAATACTTTCTTAACCCCCGCATTGCAGAAATGCTTTGCACTGGGTGCAGATATTGTTTTGTACTCAACAACAAAATATTTTGATGGCCATAATGCAACAGTGGGCGGTGCGTTATTAACTAATGATTCCGAATTATTAGCAAAATTCGATCATACCCGAAATGCATTGGGTTCTATTCAATCGCCATTTAATGCTTGGCTCACATTGCAAGGAATAAAAACATTAGCCTTGCGCCTAAAACAACATTGTCATAATGCTTTAATCGTTGCGAATTATTTATCAGCACATCCAAACATCCAAAAGGTCACTTATCCAGGATTACCTTCCTTTCCACAATATGAATTAGCCCAGCAACAGCAATTAGGTTTCGGTGGGTTGCTAACTTTTGAAGTAAAAGGAGGTTACGACAATGCGGTTAAGTTGATGTCTGCCCTGAAATTATGCGCATTGGCGGAAAATTTGGGATCGGTAGAAACGCTCGTTACCCACCCAGCTTCTATGACGCATGGGCCCATTCCCATTGCGCAGCGTGAGGCTGCAGGTATTTCTGATGGACTAATCCGATTGTCTGTCGGATTGGAAGATCCAAACGATATTATCAACGATTTAGCGCAAGCTTTATCCACATGTGAGGGTTAAACATGAATATAGAAAAAATAGCATTATCCAAAAACTCTGTAGGTCGTACACCTAAAATAGCGGTTATAAAGTTTGGCGCCTCAGTATTATCGGAGATTGAAGACATCCCCAAAGCGGTGCATGAAGTTTATTACTATTTACGCCGTGGCTATAAGGTATTGGTAGTCATATCGGCTATTGGTGATACCACTGATCAGCTGAATTACGCCGCACAGATAGTAATGGATGATGAAACAGGTGTGCCTTTGACAGAAGAATTTGCTGAATTATTGGCTACTGGTGAGACAAATGCCGCCTGTCTTTTTACTATCAGTCTAGATCGTGTTGGCATTGCAGCAAAAAAAATTCATCATCAATGTTTAACGACGCAGGGTTCTATTCTTAATGCGACACCTAAGTCATTAGACAAGGATATAATTTTTCGGCTATTTGCGCGCTACTCTGTGCTTGTTCTGCCAGGTTCTATTGGTTGCAATACTGATAAACATACGACTTTATTAGGTCGTGGTGGTTCAGATTTTACAGCTTTATTTATTGCATCGCGTTTAAAGGCTGATATCTGTGTGTTTTATAAAGATACTGATGGTATTTATGACCGAGACCCCAATACGGAAAAAGATGTAGCACGACGATATGCGCTATTGAATTATACGGATGCCTTTAAAATTCCTGAGGGCGTTATTCAACACAAAGCATTAAAATTTGCGCAAGCTAAGCAAATACCATTTTGTGTGAAATCATTAGTAAATACCTATGCAACATTAGTGAGTTCACAGCCTTCCTCTTTTTCTTCCATAAAAAATAGACACCGTCATAAGTTACGTGTGGTTTTGTGTGGCTTAGGCACAGTTGGTTTAGGTATTTATAAACACCTCATTAATCATCATGAATTATTTGAAGTAGTAGGTGTTGTGGTGAATGATCTTGAAAAAAATACACGTCATCAATTGCCTGATGGACTAATATCGAATGATTGGAAAGCAGTGTTAGCGCGGGGTTGTCATGTGGTGATTGAGCTGATTGGTGGCATTGAAATTCCGGAAGCCATTATCAAAAGGTCTCTTATTCAAGGCTGTCACGTCATTACTGCTAATAAAGCATTAATTGCAGAAAAAGGTTTAGCATTATCCGAACTGGCCGCTCAAAATAAAGTTCAGCTTTTATATTCGGCGGCGGTAGGGGGTGCGATTCCAATTTTAGAAAATTTACGGCATCTCAAAAATTCAACGCAAACGAGTCAGATTACTTCTATTACAGCAGTATTAAATGGCACCTGTAATTTTGTATTAGATAAAGTTAATGAGGGTAAAACCATACAAGATGCAGTTCATTTAGCCAAGATATTGGGATTTGCTGAAAGTGATCCAGATTATGATCTAAATGGTTTAGATGCACAGCAAAAGACTCATCTAATTTCTCGTATTGCCTTCGGTAAAGACCCCGATAACCTTGAAGTGGCCGGCATCCAACATTTAAATGAACAAATTATTCGTAGCGCTAAGAAAAAAGGGAAAGTAATACGGTTAGTCGCCAGTTGCGAATTAGAGAAAAATGATAGGGTGCGCGCCAAAATAAGTCCCATTGAGTTAGATCTAACCCACCCATTGGCTCAAGTTTCTGGAGAGGAAAACAGTATTTTAGTGCATACGGCTAACGATAAAGTGATTCAGTGGCGTGGTAAGGGCGCAGGCCGCTGGCCAACGGCTGAATCCGTATTTGCTGATTTATTGGATTTATCATTATGTTTACGTGATCAACCTCCTTTATCTGACCGTATCCGTAATTTTGATACTGTAGCAGAGGAGGCATAAAGATGAATCGATGGACACAATTAGTACATTTTGACCCAAATCCAGGGGACCCGCATAGCCCTAATACGACCCCACTTTATCAAACATCAACATTTGCTCAAACCCTGGGTGGAGATAATCAATATGATTATACACGCAGTGGTAACCCTACACGCACGATTGTGGAACAGCAAATTGCTAAATTAGAAGAGGGTAAGGCGGCTTTTGCATTTTCCAGTGGAATGGCAGCATTAAATGCAGTGATAGGTTTGTTGCATACGGGAGATCATATTATTGCCGGTGATGATCTCTATGGTGGTACACATCGATTGTTGACGAAACGGTTGGCACAACGTGGTTTACACGTTTCTTTTGTCGACACGACGAACTTATCAGCAATAGCGCAAGCACTCAAACCTGAGACGCGTTTAATTTTAATTGAGACGCCTTCTAATCCACTGCAGAAGATTTCTTCGATTAAAGCCTTGGCTGATGTGGCACATAGTAATGATGCACTATTGGCAGTAGATAATACTTTCTTGTCTCCTTGGATCCAACAACCCTTATTGTTAGGAGCCGATATCGTTATTCATTCTGGAACCAAGCATTTATCTGGGCATGGCGATGTTACTGCAGGCGTTGTTATCGTTAATAATGCCGACTTGATCGCGCAGTGTGCCTTTATTCAAAATGCAGAAGGCAGTGCCTTAGCACCTTTTGAAAGTTGGTTGTTATTGCGAGGGTTAAAAACCTTAGGTTTACGTATTGAAAAACAACAGCGTACTACTGCACAGATTATCTCCTATCTGCAAAACCACTCACATGTTAAAAAAATTTATTCTCCTGCATTGGCAGATCATCCAGGTGCTGCATTACATGCAAAACAGGCTAAAGGGAATGGCACGCTGATAAGTTTTACAACGGATAATTTGGCATTGTCAAAACAGTTGATCAATAAAACGCAACTATTTGTTACATCGGTCAGTTTTGGCAGCTTATCAAGTTTAATTAGCTTACCAGGAGACATGTCACACGCATCTATTAAAAGTGAAGAAAGAAATTTTAATGCTGATTTAGTAAGGCTTTCTATAGGTATAGAAGATCCACAAGATTTAATTAATGATTTGGAACAAGCCTTTTATTGTTCAACAATCTAATCAACGGGAGAAGAGTTTATGACACAATCACATATTTTAGGATTTCCACGAATAGGTGCGCAACGTGAGCTAAAAAAGGCATTAGAGGCTTATTGGAAAGGAGATATTACACAAGATGAATTAGAACAAGTTGGCCAAACGATCAAAGAAAATAATTGGCAGACGCAAAAAAATGCTGGACTAGATTTTATTACAGTTGGCGATTTCTCTTGGTACGATCACGTTTTAGATACGTCTGTATTACTAGGCGTTGTTCCCAAACGTTTTGGCGGGGTTAGAGGTAAGGTTGATTTGAATACCTATTTTTGTATGGCGCGCGGTCAAGCACCTCAAACAAGAGAAACGACTGCTTGTGAAATGACTAAATGGTTTAACACAAATTATCACTATATTGTGCCAGAGTTTACGGCAGATCAATTGTTTCGCTTGTCCTCAGATAAACTTTTTGCGGAAATTGATGCTGCACGAAAGCTGACACCCAATATCAAACCAGTCATTTTAGGCCCATTGACTTATTTATGGCTCGGTAAAGCAAAAGATGATGCATTCGATAAATTGGATTTGTTGGATAAAATTATACCTGTGTATAACCAAATATTTGACGAGTTAAAAAAGCGTAATATTGAATGGGTGCAAATAGATGAACCAATTTTGGTGCTGGATTTGCCCGAAACCTGGAAAAATGCTTATAGTAAAGCATATCATCAGCTCGATTTTGGTAACCTTAAATGTTTATTGACTACTTATTTTGGCGCATTAGACGATAACCTTGCGCTTGTCGGTGAATTACCTGTTCATGGATTACATATTGATTTATGTGCTGCTCCAGAGCAATTAATTCCTGTTTTGAAAGCTATAGCTAATGATAAAGTTATTTCTCTTGGCATCATTAATGGCCGCAATATTTGGCGAGCTGATTTGCAGAAACTTTTAAAATTGCTGCCAGAAGCCTACCAGCATTCATCCAATAAATTTTGGATTGCTAGTAGTAGTTCCTTGCTACATGTGCCGGTGGACTTGGAAAGTGAAACCAAACTTGATCAAGAGCTTAAAGGTTGGTTAGCGTTTGCAAAACAGAAAATTGATGAAGTCGTTTTGCTAACACAGATCACTATAAAAGGTGAGCAAGCATTTGCTCAGCAGTTGGCAGAAAATAAAGCCCTCATACAAGCAAAGTTGCAATCACCTAGAATTCATAATCCTTTAGTGCAAAAGCGTTTAGCACAAGTAACAGTAGAGCATACTAGACGTCAAAGTGATTATGAACAGCGTGCTTTATTTCAGCGGAGCGCGCTTCAATTACCTTTGTTCCCAACCACTACCATTGGCTCGTTTCCACAAACGCAAGAAATCAGAGCTGCCAGACAACTTTATAAAGCGGGTAAAATAGCTGAGGATGATTATCTCTCCAAAATGCGTGAAGAAATTGCATCTGTAATTCAAGCGCAAGAAGAGCTGGATATAGATGTACTCGTGCACGGAGAGGCTGAGCGTAATGATATGGTGGAATATTTTGGTGAGTTGCTTGATGGATTTGCTTTTACATCCCATGCATGGGTGCAAAGCTATGGTTCTAGGTGTGTAAAACCGCCTATTATTTATGGTGATGTATCTCGACAAAAAGCGATGACGGTCAATTGGTCACAGTATGCGCAATCGCTTACAGACCGGCGTGTCAAAGGTATGTTGACAGGACCTGTCACCATATTGGCGTGGTCTTTCGTGCGTGATGATCAATCTTATTCGGATACGGCATTACAAATTGCGTTGGCTCTACGTGATGAAGTGCTTGATTTAGAACAAGCGGGTATTACAGTTATTCAAATCGATGAGCCTGCAATTCGCGAAGCATTACCGCTGCGGAAGAAGGATTGGTCTCAGTATTTGGATTGGGCCGTATTTGCTTTTCGTTTGGCATCTAGCGGTGTTTCAAATAGCACACAAATTCATACGCATATGTGTTATTCCGAGTTTAATGACATTATTCAAGCGATTGCCGCTTTAGATGCAGACGTCATAACTATCGAAAGTTCACGATCACAAATGGACTTGCTGAAAGCCTTTGAATCATTCGCCTACCCTAATGAGATCGGTCCAGGTGTGTATGATATCCATTCACCCCGAATTCCAGATCATCAAGAAATTATCGATAATCTTGAAAAAGCAACTCAGCATATTCCTCTTGATAGACTATGGGTAAATCCTGATTGTGGTTTAAAAACTCGGGATTGGCCTGAAGTTAAAGCGGCCCTAAGCAATATGGTGTTTGCCGCAAAATTATTACGCAATAAATACGAGGAGTATGAGGAATGAAAACCATTGCGCTGAGTTTTGAGATTTTCCCTACAACAACACCAAAAGCCTTGGAAAATCTGAATGAGACATGCGTAAGGCTTAATCAGTTTAAGCCAAGATTTATTTCAGTGACGTTTGGTGCGTCTGGTGCAGCTCAATTAAAAAGCCTGCATGTCGTCGAGCAATTGGCGCAGCAGGCTATACCAACAACGCCACACATTTCATGTGTGAATATGACCAAAGATAGCTTGCAACAATTGCTGAATGCCTATAGACAATATGGCATAAAAAATTTATTGGTCGTACGAGGAGATATTCCTGGGAATGGAGAAGGTGGTTTTTCTGATTTCAAATATGCCAGCGATCTTGTTGCCTATATACGCCAAACAACGGGTGACTACTTTCATATTACCGTGGCGGCGTATCCTGAATTGCCAACAACACGTGAAGACGATTTCATGTATTTGAAGCATAAAATAGATGCTGGGGCAAACGAAGCCATTACTCAATTTTTTTTCAATAGTGAAACTTATCTTCGTTTTAGAGATGCATGCTATGCGCGCGGAATAACTGCCCCCATTATTCCCGGCATCATGCCTATCCAAGATTACCCTAGATTGTTGCGTATTGCCTGTGCTTGTGGCGCGCAAATTCCCTTATGGTTACGTAAACGTTTGGAAAGTTTGAATGGAGACGTTTTTTCTATTCGTTTGCTGGGTCTAGATTTGATAAGAAAATTGTGTGAACAACTGCTGTTAAGTGGCGCGCCAGGGCTGCATTTTTACACGCTCAACCAAGCGAATACTGCATCGCATATCTATAGTAATTTATTTGCGGATGATAAGCGTGAAGATTTTTTTAATTGGAGATACGCCGCTTGCTAAATACATAATGACAGACGAGTATAAAGAAAAGCTCATGGGCTGGGCTAGTGCCAATGAAGCATTCAAAACTTTTGCAAGTTCAGCTTTTTCTACTCGTCATAAGATGAACCCCTCAGCAAAAAGCACTACTGATAGCTGAAGGGGATAGAATTATAGGCCTTCGTAGGATAGAACGCCGTTACCCCCATTTCCTGACCTCTATATATTTCCGCGCAGAGCGAAACATCGGTGATACCCCCCTCCTAGCCCTCGAGCCATGGCGGTTTATAAGCCTCTGGCTTGTCTTTGCGAGCGATTTTGGAAGCAAT
>JAQSWO010000120.1 GCA_029266595.1 Gammaproteobacteria bacterium | reverse complement strand
AACCAAGTAAACCAGACTTTTCCATGCATGCCCATCCATTTTTTTATAACTCTATGTTTTTAAAAAAATATTCTTCCTATTTTGTGTCGATCCCTCAGCCCTTTGGGAGAGGGTTAGGGAGAGGGAAAATACAAGGGAGAGGGAATGCATGAAACTAGAGACACGAGCTTTGTGTTCAATTATTCAAGCCAGTCTTTACTTCAGGACCTGCAAAGGATGACCGTTTCTATCTAGGGGATGAGCTGTTACTGGGAATGTGCATGTGCATAGAGAGCTGAGGTGTAGTAGCTATGGCCTGCGAATATCTCTCCATAAAACCCCCATACTTCACTGCATTGAAATAACACTAATATTTAGCTTCATTAGCCTATAAATCTTTAACGGCCTGTAGCACTTCTACCACATGCCCTATAACGTTAACATTTCTCCATTCCTTTCTAACTATACCTTTCTTATCTATTAAAAAGGTGCTTCTCACCACACCTATCGACTTTTTCCCAAACATGCTTTTTTCCTTTAGCACATCAAAATAGCGACACAGTGTTTCTTCTGCATCCGTAATAAGTGGAAAAGGAAGATCGCAGTCAGTCTTAAATTTATGATGGGATTTGAGGTTATCTCTAGAGACGCCTAAGACAACTGTATCCAGTGCAAGAAACTCGTCGTGGAAATCTCTAAAGTCTTTGCTTTCTATGGTGCAACCGGGCGTGTTGTCCTTAGGGTAGAAATATAAAACGATGTTCTTGCCTGCAAAATCAGAAAAACTTACAGGTTTGTCTGTTTCAGTGGTGGTAAAAGAAAAGTCCTCAACAGGTTGATTTAATACCATAGTCATCGTCATCTCCTTATTTTGCGTATGATTTTTTCGTAGCTCTCTTTACTTCTAGAGGAAGTAGGAGGTTTAAATTGATTTTATCTTTTTTCAGGTTCCAAAATACCATCAATATTAAGTTCATCACACAGTACCATAAAACGTTCTCTGAGATCTGCAATGCTGATACTAGCAGGTACGTTTACGCGCATTGAAATTGTTGTCATGTTTGTATTTGAATGGCTGGTTTGAAAAGGGTCTGTTTGTAAATCAATGATTTGTATCGACTGGTTAGCAAAAAAATAGGCGACTTCATTCACCAAAGGAGGTGTGTCCAATCCAATTGCTTGTACAAGATAGGGTAGAAGCGGGGAGTCTGAGGGGTTATCAGCACTGCTGCGCTTAAATATTAGAGACAAGTTTTCCGAGGTTGATGCCAAAACACCTAAGGCTTTTTCAAGCTTGGCGATATCGCTCCAATTGCCTGCAATACGCATAAGGCTGGAAAAGTCCGCGCCTAAGAAACAAGAGCGGCTTTCTTGTATGCGACAATTATGTTTGGAAGATAAGGCAATAACTTCGTTGATCACGATGTCTTGCTCAGAGGCTATAAGTGTGAGTGTGAGGTATTCCATGGGCTGGATCCTAGCATGATTATGGGGGTGTTTCGCAAGCTAAGAATGATACTGACATCGTCATTTTGAACATGGAAAGATGAATTGCGTGCGCGCCCTCTATGCTGTTGGTATGCCGAGTATGGTCAAAATCATACCAAATGCTAAGCATGGTCTATGTACCCTTGTCCTTGGGCGGAATCGCTCAGTTGTGGAGTTGTGTTTTACTAAGGGCTACTGTAGGATGCCTGGCAAAGACAGTATGTTATTAGAATTTACATGAGGAAAATAATGCAATTCATTGATTTAAATAAGCAATATGCAAAGATTCATGCGCAAGTCAATGCCAGAATTCAAGATGTTCTTAACCATGGGCACTATGTTATGGGCGCTGAAATTCAGGATCTTGAACTAAAGTTAGCCGAGTACGTTCACGCAAAATATTGTATTGCATTATCGAGTGGAACTGATGCGCTATTAGTCGCATTGATGGCGTTGGATATTAAACCTGGTGATGAGATTATCACTACCAGTTTTAGTTTTGTGGCCAGCGCTACCATGAACAAATTAATAGGGGCTAAGTCTGTTTTTGTGGATATAGACCCTCGTACATATAACTTAGATGTTACCCAAATTGAGCGTGCCATTACCCCAAAAACCAAAGCTATTCTACCCGTTAACCTATACGGGCAGTGTGCTGACTTTGATGTGATCTCCGCCATTGCCAAGAAATATAATCTAGCTGTTATTGAAGATGCAGCACAAAGTTTTGGTGGCACTTATAAGGGCCAGCAATCGTGTAATTTGGGAACGATAGGCTGTACTAGCTTTTTTCCCTCCAAACCTCTCGGATGTTATGGAGATGGTGGTGCATGTTTTACCGATGATGCAGATTTGGCTGAGCGCATGCGGCAGATTCGTAACCACGGTCAAGAGAGCAGATACCACCATGTGCGATTGGGCTTAAATGCCAGAATGGACACCTTGCAAGCTGCAATTTTATTGGTGAAGTTAGATATTTTTTCTGAAGAAGTGGGACTTAGACAAATTGTCGCGAAAAAATATGATTTAGCACTTTCCAATATTGTGCAAACTCCTTATATAGAAGAGCATAATCAAAGCATTTATGCACAGTATACAATTGAAGTACCTGAACGCGATCGTGTGATCGCTGCCCTAAAAGACGCTGGCATCCCAACTTCAGTGCATTATCCTACGCCTATACACCATCAACCGATTTTCAAAGATTCTGCTGCTGTATCTCTACCTAATGCGGAAAAAGCTGCTGGGCGTGTCTTGAGTCTCCCTTTTCATCCCTATATGGAAGATGCTGATATAGCACGAGTTGCTGAGACTTTAGCGCGCGCTGTTCAAAAGAAAACTGTTTCCGCTATTTCGGGATAGTAGTGTCACAGCTAAAGAGAGGCTGGCCCCACAGGAGGCGAGGCGATTCTCAGCGTTATAATGACTATTGGTAATAGATCACCCTAAGGGCTGACCTGTTACGCTTATTGTCCGTCGCAAGCTCCTTGCAACGACGAGGGTAGAATGAGTACACATCTCTATGCTACAAGATTTACTATTTCTTTTTATTTATGTTTTTCTTTTCCTCGCTTCTGTATATTTATGCCACTTTTATACTCGTTATGCTGCTAGAAAAAGCTGGCTAGACCTTCCTAACCAACGCAGTTCGCACACCATACCGACGCCCAGAGGAGGGGGACTGGTTTTTATCTTGCTTTGGTCAATGGCATTATTGTTTTTATGGCTGTTCTCATGGGTCTCAACACGTGAGTTATGCATCATTTTACCTGGTACCTTGATAGTGACTGTTACCGGCTTTCTGGATGACCGCTATTCTATTCGTGCTAAGCATCGTGCGTTGCTTTATACCGTTGCTACCATCACGTCATTATATTACTTAGAAGGTTTCGACCAAATTTCACTCACACAAACACTGCATCTTCCTTTATTTTGGGTAGGTCCGCTATTCGCATTTTTAGCGGTGTCGTGGTCTGTCAATCTATTTAATTTTATGGATGGTATGGATGGCATTGCTGCAGTAGAAGCTCTATTTATTCTATTAGCTGGAGGCACCTTTTTGTGGCTATCTGGAGCGGCAGGTTTAGCGTTTTCAGCTTTTTTGCTTTCCGCCTGTATAGCTGGCTTTTTAGTTTGGAATAAACCACCTGCTAAACTTTTTATGGGAGATGTTGGTAGCGCTACTTTGGGATTTATCATCCTTCTGCTCTCTTTAATAGGGGAGCAACTATATGGCGTGTCATTTTTGTTGTGGATGATTTTGTACATGGCTTTTTTAGTGGATGCGACGCTCACATTGTTACGTAGAGTGTTTTCAAGGGAAAAATGGTATGAGGCACATCGGCTTCATGCTTATCAGAGATTACATCAAGCAGGGTGGTCGCATAAGCGTGTATTACTTGCTTTAATATGCGTTAATCTACTGCTATCAATCCTAGCATTTATTGCTTTTTTTTATCCTAACTTAACGTTGCCTATGCTTTTGTTGAGCATTTTTGTTACTTTGACACTATATTTGTTGGCTGAGCGCGTCCGTCCTATGTTCTGAACTGATAATCTCAGTCCTCGCATGGGAGCGAACGTGAGGCTAGGTAGATCTTGTTTCACATGTCAACATAAGCGATGCTAGAATCTTAGCTTCCCTGATTTTATAGCCTTTGCTTTGCTATCACTCTAGATGTAATAGATATTCCCCAAGATCGACAAAGATGTCCGTTTCTATCTAAGGGATGGTCTGTTACCTCTGAATTTTGTGGAAGCCCACCTTTTCAACAGATGGTCACATGAAAATAAATCTCAATTGGCTGAAAAGCCGATTTATTGTTTTTGCACATGATGTGTGCATGATTCCATTAGCGTGGTTGGGCGCTTATTGGCTTCGATTTAATTTAGGCGAAATACCTCAAATACATCTTAAGACAGCAATAGCT
>JAQSWO010000119.1 GCA_029266595.1 Gammaproteobacteria bacterium | reverse complement strand
GAGCGTATTCAGCCTATCTTAACCACACAACCAGAACTTGATAAAGAGGGTGAGGATCCCGGCGTATTATCTGGAGATATCGCCATAAAGGGGATTTCCTTTCGTTACCCACAAAGTCCATGGATCCTACAGAATTTTTCGCTATCCATTAACGCAGGAGAAATGGTTGCATTGGTAGGGAGTACGGGTTGTGGAAAATCTACGTTGTTTCGATTATTGCTTGGTTTCGAAAAACCAGATGCTGGTCAAATTTTTTATGGAGAACATGTTTTAGAAAAATTAAATTTACGTGCATTACGTAAACAATTCGGTGTGGTTTTGCAAAACGATACAGTGTTACCTGGTTCAATTTACGAAACGATAGCAGGTTCGCATCCGTTGACTATAGAGGATGTTTGGGAAATCATTAGGCAGGTAAATTTAGCAGAGGATATTGCTGCCATGCCCATGAGCATACACACCATGATGGCGGAAGCAGGAAAAACATTATCGACAGGGCAGCGACAGCGCTTAATGATTGCTCGTGCGTTGGCAACGAAACCGCGTATATTATTTTTAGATGAAGCGACTTCGGCGCTAGATAATCCTACACAAAAAATAATTATGGATAATTTAGAAAAGCTTAATATTACACGTATCGTAGCAGCACATAGGCTGAGTACAGTTGTACACGCTGATAAAATTTATGTTTTAGAACATGGAAAAATTATTCAGAGTGGAACATATAATGATTTGATGGCAGAAGAGGGATTATTCTCGACGTTGGTTCGACGACAGTTGGTTTAGGTGCGGACCTGTTGCCAACACTTTCCCCTGTCGCTCGCTATCACAACTTGACATCCACATAGCTCCCGACTAATCTGAAGTACTACTTTGGATTAGTCGAGGCCCTAGAATGCCAAGCCATATCAAACGCACACTTGAATCTGTTATAAAGCAAACCAGCGACGCTTTTAAAGTGCTGCTGTTGAGCGGTCCACGCCAAGTTGGCAAGACCACTTTATTGCAAGAGGTGCAAAAGAAAAAACGTTCTTACGTTACGTTGGATGATCTGAACGAGCGTATCGCAGCACAGCAAGATCCCGCCAGTTTTATCGATAGACTTCAGCTGCCCGTATTGATAGATGAAGTACAATATGCTCCCAATCTTTTCTCTTACATTAAAATAAAAATAGATCAGGAAAAACAGCCTGGATTGTTTTGGCTAACGGGTTCCCAGCAATTTGAAATGATGAAGAATGTCACAGAGTCATTGGCAGGACGGGTGGCAATTTTGAATTTACAAGGAATTTCGTTGGCAGAAGAACAAGCTCGTAGAAACAGTGCGCCTTTTCTTCCTGAATTAGCATTGCTGAAAAACCGTCAAAAGCAGTCTCAAATACTCACACTCCCTGAGGTCTATCATAAAATATGGCGTGGATCATATCCTGATATGGTAGTCCAGGATGGAAAAAATTGGGAACGCTTTTATGGATCTTATGTTTCCACATATATTCAACGAGATGTGCAGAATTATTTAAACATTCGTGATACCGCAGCCTTTCACAAATTCATGCAAATTGCAGCTGCGCGAACAGGACAACTCATTAATTATACAGATATGGCACGTGATGTGGGTGTCAGTGAAGTGACAGTGAAATCGTGGTTATATGCGTTGGAAGCATCCGGTATTGTGTATCAGCTACAACCCTATTTTAATAATAGAACTAAGCGTCTGATTAAAACCCCCAAACTTTATTTTATGGATACAGGTTTATGCGTTTTCCTTAGTGGTTGGCTAACAGCAGACGTATTAGAGCGTGGCGCTATGGCAGGAGCGATACTAGAAACTTATGCGGTTTCAGAAATTATCAAATCTTATTTGCATAATGGTAGAAGACTACAGTTGTATTTTTATCGTGATAAAGAAAAGCGAGAGGTTGATTTGTTGATTGAGCAAAATGGCACGCTCTATCCAGTTGAAATAAAAAAGACTGGATCAATTCAACGTGACTTTTTTAAAGGATTTGATTTTTTGGCAGGCTTAAATATGCCAATAGGCCATGGCTGCGTGCTATGTTTTGTGAATTCGCTTATTCCCCTTTCTAAAGAAGTAGACGCTGTTCCAATAGGGTATTTGTAACGTAACAGGAGGTGGTCTATTACTGCTATTCTTTAGCTGCTAATTTATCCCATAATGCATAAAGCTGTGTGGCTTTTTCTTTTTCGAGTGCAATTTTGGCATAAATTTCTGTTAGTTTATCAGGATGCATTGCCACGTCCTGATCTGTTAACGATTGTTCCAGGCGTAATATTCTTGCCTCAGCATTTTCTATTTTTCCGGGAAGGCGATTGAGTTCTTTTCTTTCTTCATAAGTTAAATTGCTAGCAGCTGATTTCTCTTGAGTTTTCTTGATAGGGGTTGGAGGCGCTTCATTTTGAGAACCGATGTTTTGATACCACTGCGCATAATCAGCAAAAAATTCTGCTTTGCCATGACCATCCAAATACAGTAATTCATCACTGAGTCTATCGAGTAATAATCTATCATGCGTGATTAAAACAAGTGCGCCGGGGAAATCCATTAAACTTTCTTCCAATACTTCTAATGTTGGAATATCTAAATCATTGGTGGGTTCATCTAGCAATAAAACATCAGCAGGCTGCAACATCAAATTAGCAAGCAATACTCTTGCTTGTTCTCCGCCAGATAAATCGCCGACATATTGTTGCAATCTCTCAGGAGTAAACAAAAAACGTTTCGCCCATGCAACCACATGTACAGGCTTTTCTCTAAAAAAGACGTGATCGCCTGCGGGTGAAAGCGCATCTCTTAATTTCTGATGCCGATTCAATTGTTCTCGTTTTTGATCGAAGGTGACGATACGTAATTTATCTGCCCTATCAATGCTTCCCTGAGTAGGCGATATATTGCCTTCTAGTAGCGCCATTAATGTACTTTTGCCGCTGCCATTTTTTCCGAGTAGGCCCAAACATTTGCCTGGTGTTAATTTTAATTTTAGATGCTCGAATAATAATCGGTCTCCTCTGGAAATACCTACATCATGGAATACAATTAAATCTTTGGTTTTTCTATGCGTTGCATCAAATGCAATCTCTGCTTTTTTCGTTTGCTTATTTGCTTGGGCAACTTTGTTGAGATCTTTTTCTAGCTGTGCAGCGTTATCAATGCGAAATTGCGCTTTTGTCGCTCTGGCTTTTGGCATCCTGCTGAGCCACTCTCTTTCGCGACGCATTTGGTTGGCTAATGATTGTTCTTTTTTAAGCTGGCTTTCTATCAATGCTTCTTTTTTTTCCAGGAAAAGGCTGTAATTCCCCGCCACTCTAAAGTAACCATCTGGATAAATTTTATTTAACTCAATCATCGTGCTGGCAATATTTTCCAAAAAATAGCGGTCATGGCTTACTAACACAAATGCAAAAGACGTATTTTTTAGCAGATCCTCTAACCATAAGATGCCGTCGATATCTAAATGATTGGTAGGCTCATCAATTAATAGCAAATCTGGTTTTTGCAGCAGCGCATTAACAATTGCTAGACGTTTTCTCCAGCCGCCTGACAATGCGCTGACAGGTTGATCTAAGTTTGGAAAGACACCCTGTTTACCGGTTGCCTCATAAATCAGGCGCTCACAATCAGATTCATGCATTTCATTGGCTGCTTCACCAAATAGCGCGTGTTTAATAGTTTCTGAAGGTTTAAACATATCTTCTTGTGCAAGGTAGACTGTGCGCACGCCCAGGTCTTTGTTGACTTCGCCTTCATCAGACGTTTCAAGCCCTGCCAGGATTTTAAGTAAGGTGGATTTCCCGGAGCCATTAGGGCCGATTAAGCCGATACGATCTTCAGAGAATAAATTTAGCGTCAGACCAGAAAAAAGATCTGATGCACCATAGGATTTGGTAATGGATCGAGCATTGATAAGAGAAGTCATAAGCTTTTATTCTTCATATAGTATTGATAGTAATGGCCTTATTCTGCCGATGCTATTTCTTGTTTGGCGATACGCAGCATAACTGCATCCATCCACTTACTTGGCAAAATACGCTTTAAAAAGCCCAATAGATAAGTAGGAAATGTCACATAATATCTTACGCTAGGGCGCTCATTCTCTAATGCATGTATCAACTTTTTGACTACAGCATCTGGTCCCAACGTAAAAGCAGAATCCTTTTTTAATCTATCTGCATTGACACGAAAATTTTTGTATTCTTCTTTATACGGACTATTGTCTAAATCCATATGTAGATCCCATAAAGCACGTGCGTTAGCGCGAAATGCACTTTCGATAGGCCCAGGTTCAATTAATGAAACAAAAATATTGCTGCCATGTAGCTCAAGCCTAAGTGCATCTGTTAGCCCCTCTACAGCGAACTTAGAAGCACAGTATGCTCCACGATATG